>JAOAPF010000250.1 GCA_025462755.1 Edaphobacter sp. | reverse complement strand
GCTGGGCGGCCCCGGTTCACGTTGTAGAACTGTTGACGGTTCTGCTGCGCTTCGCGCTGGACCTGGAGCTGGGTCGACATGGGCGGAGTTCTGGGACCGCGCATGGCTTCGATTTCTGCTGGCCGCGGTCTGTCGGCGATGCCGCCTCTGCCTCCGTTGTAGGCGATGCGAGTGTTGTTATTGACGACGACGGTGCGGTTGTAGACGTTGGTGATGTTGCCGTTGACCCGGTTGACGGAGCGGTTGTAGTAGAAGTTGTTGCCGCGCCAATAGCCGCCGTAATAGCCGACGCCGGTGTAGCCAAAGCCGTAGTTGATGCCTCCGTAATAGCCGATGTGGGGGCCCCAGAAGCCGCGGTGGAAGCCGTATCGTCCGTGATACCAGCCCCAGTAGCCGGGGGTCCAGAGGGCGCCGTAGTAGGGCGGAGCGCACCAGGCGCCGGGGATCCAGTAGTAGCCGGCAGGAGCCCAGTACCAGTAGCCGGGGGTCCAGATGTAGTTGGGCGCGGGGGCTTCAGGCTGCTCGTAGATGGGCAGGGGCGGGGGCGGCTGGTCGGCGTATTCGACGGGCGGGGTTTCGCCTTCTTCGTCGAGTTGTTCGGCGGTCTGGGCGTCCTGATAGGCCTGGTCCTGATCGGGTGGGGGCGGAGCGGTCTCCTGAGGGGGATATTGCTGCGGCGGGTATTGCTGGGGTGGATATTGCTCGACACTCTGTTGGGGCTCGGCCTGATAGCGAACTCCGAGTACGGCAGCTCTTGTGACGGGGGCAGCGGCCGGCAGCGGCTGGCTGTTATTGACTGGCGCCATGTTGACGGCTGCAGGATCCGGGCCAGAGTTGTCGGGAGCGGAAGCGGCTTCTGCGAAGTTGGGGTCGCGGTGGCAACCTGCCGCTCCGGCGAGGATTAAAAATGCGAGTGAAAGACCTAAAAAGAACCGGGGCCCTGACCTATCCATACTGCGTATCTCCTGGTACCTGCTGAATCGTTTTAACCCGAACCTACTGAATGAGATGCGTTTTTCCGCTAGCGTGGGATTGCGAGAAGAAAATACATGGTTTACGTGCATTCCAGACCAATCGGATTGTATCCGGCGGAAGCCCTGTGAGAGGCAGTTGTCTGTCGATGGCGTTCCAATTGTGGTTTCGACGGGGGCGACTTTCGTACCGGAGGGCACGTCTTATCAAAGTGGGCGGTTGGGCTTTACCGCAGGGCCGCCGATCGCAGTAAAATGATGTCCATGGCAGGCTGTCTTCCCAACACGAAGCGCTTCCGCCACGGTCGCCCTGACCGCGGTCGCTGCTAGTACCATCCCTCCGTTGAACCATTTTGGACTTCGGTCGTTGCCGTCTGCGGCTCGGAGTCTTGACTACGGCCCCATACCCCTTGCGCCTTCCATGGCGCGCTTCGGAGAAGACACCATGTCGACCCAATCGCATCCCGATTCGTTCAAGAGCTTGTCCACGCTGACCTCCCCCTCGTTCTCGGGGAAGTACAACTTTTTCCGTCTGAAGTCGCTGGAAGGGAGTGGCGTAAGCCTGACGCGGCTGCCATTTTCGCTGCGCATTCTGCTGGAGAATCTGCTGCGGCATGAGGATGGCAGGACGGTGACCAAGGACGACATTCAGTTTCTGGCGTGCTGGGATGCGAATGCGGAGCCTTCGCGCGAGATTGCATATATGCCGGCGCGGGTGTTGATGCAGGACTTTACCGGTGTGCCCGCGATCGTCGATCTTGCCGCAATGCGCGATGCGATGAAGATGCTGGGAGGCGATCCGGAGAAGATCAATCCGTTGCAGCCGGCGGAGCTGGTGATCGACCACTCGGTGCAGGTGGATGAGTTCGGAACGCAGCGGGCGTATGACCTGAATGCGGCGCTGGAGTTTCAACGGAACCGCGAGCGGTATGCGTTTTTGAAGTGGGGGCAGACGGCGTTCAATAATTTTTCCGCCGTGCCGCCGGGGATGGGGATCTGTCATCAGGTGAACCTGGAGTATCTGGCGCGTGTGGTGTTCACTACGTCGCCGGAACGGAGTCTTGATGCTGTCGCTACCGCGGGACATAAGGCCAGCGTGGAGGAGACTCGTGCGTTTGCCTACCCCGATACGTTGGTTGGAACGGACTCGCATACCACGATGGTGAATGGGCTGGGGGTGCTGGGTTGGGGTGTGGGTGGGATTGAGGCCGAGGCGGCGATGCTGGGACAGCCGGTGAGCATGCTGGTCCCGCAGGTGGTTGGGTTCAAGCTGACGGGCAAGTTGAAGGAGGGGACTACAGCGACTGATCTCGTGCTGACTGTGACCGAGATGCTGCGGAAGCTTGGCGTGGTTGGTAAGTTTGTGGAGTTCTATGGGCCGGGGATTGCTCAGTTGCCGCTGGCCGATCGCGCCACGATTGCCAATATGGCTCCGGAGTATGGGGCGACGTGCGGGTTCTTTCCGGTGGATGCGGAGACGCTGCGGTATCTGCGGCTGACGGGCAGGACGGAAGAGCATATTGCGCTGGTGGAGGCGTACTACCGCGAGCAGGGGCTGTTCCATACGGCGGACGCGGAGGAGGCGGTGTACTCGGCGACGATTGCCCTGGATCTGGCGACGGTGGAGCCGAGTGTGGCGGGTCCGAAGCGGCCGCAGGATCGGGTGAAGCTGTCGCAGGCGGGCACAAGCTTCAAGGAGCAGCTGCCGTCGCTGCTGGGGCCGCATGGGAATAAGCAGATGATCCGTCAGATGGTGCGGTGGGAGGGCGAAGGTGGAACGGCTTCGGCGTCGGGTGATTTGAGCAGCAGCGTCGGGGCTTCGGCACCGGTGGTGGAGGCTCCGGTGGTGCCGGTGATTACGATTCAGGATGAGACGGTGCCGCAGCTGGAGGCTCCGCATGTGTCGATACGAAGCCGGTTTGGCGTAGATCCGGAAAAGTATCTCGACCATGGATCGATTGTGATTGCGGCGATTACTTCCTGTACGAATACGTCGAATCCTTACGTGATGATGGCGGCGGGTCTGTTGGCGAAGAAGGCGGTGGAGAAGGGGTTGAGCACGCCGCCGTGGGTGAAGACGTCGCTGGCGCCAGGGTCGCGGGTGGTGACGGATTACTACGTCAAGTCAGGGTTGATGCCGTATCTGGATAAGCTGCGGTTTCAGGTGGTGGGATATGGATGTACGACGTGCATCGGGAACTCGGGGCCGCTGCCGTCCGATGTTTCGAAGTCGATTGAAGACCATGGGCTGGTGGCGGTGTCGGTGCTCTCGGGGAACAGGAACTTTGAGGGACGAATTTCGCCGGAGGTTCGGGCGAATTATTTGATGAGTCCGCCGCTGGTGGTGGCGTATGCGCTGGCGGGGCATATCGGGCATAACTTTGACACCGAGCCTCTGGGACATGGGAAGAATGGCGATTCGGTGTACTTGCGCGATATCTGGCCGACGCAGGAGGAGGTTGCGGCGGTGGTGAACTCATCGATCGATTCGGAGATGTTCCGCAGGCAGTACAGCACGGTGACGGATGGAGACAACAACTGGCGGAGTTTGAAGTTTCCCGTTGGGGAGACGTATGGGTGGGAGCCGGATTCGACTTATATTCGCAAGGCTCCTTACTTCGATGGGATGCCGGCTACACCTGCACCTGTCGAGGACATCCATGGGGCGCGGGTGCTGGCGGTGCTTGGCGATTCGGTGACGACGGATCATATTTCACCGGCGGGCTCGATCAAGTTGAATGGGCCTGCGGGGAAGTATCTGATCGAGCATGGGGTGAAGCCCTCGGACTTCAACAGCTATGGGTCGAGACGCGGCAACCATGAGGTGATGGTGCGAGGGACGTTTGCCAATGTGCGGCTGCGAAACAAACTGGCTCCGGGAACCGAAGGCGGCGTGACGCGGCTGCTGCCGGAGGATTTGCCGATGTCGATTTACGATGCGTCGGTGGAATATGCGAAGCGGGGGACGCCGCTGGCGATTCTTGCGGGGAAGGAATATGGGTCGGGGTCTTCGCGCGACTGGGCGGCGAAGGGGCCGCGGTTGCTGGGGATCAGGTTCGTGATCGCGGAGAGCTATGAGCGGATTCACCGGTCGAACCTGGTGGGGATGGGGATTTTGCCGCTGCAGTTCATGCCGGGGCAGAATGTCGAGTCGCTGCGTCTTTCGGGCGAGGAGATCTTTGCGATTGGGGATACGCCGGGTCAGTTGAAGGCGATGCTGGATAGCAAGTTCGCCGATGGGAAGATTGTCACGGTGTTTGCGGAGTCCGACCTGGGCAAGACGACGGAGTTTTCGGCGACGGTGCGGATCGATACGCCTCAGGAGATTCTGTACTACCAGAACGGCGGGATTCTGCAGTATGTATTGCGGCAGCTCGCGGGGAAGAGTCCGGCCTCGGCTTAGCTGGGGCATCGTTTTGCTCCTTTCCTAAGTCCGGGGTCGCCCACCGTCCCTATATCCGCTAAACTATTCGGAAAAGAGAGTTTAAGCTCGGACTGTCGTATTGGCTCGCTGCTCACGATGGGACTGTGAGCAGCTTCGGTCGAGAATGACGGATTGTTCTGAAATGACGGGTTTCTTTCTGGGTTGGGGAGGAGCGGTTCGCGCGTGGCGGGCGAAGAACCTAGCCTTTTCGATGATGCCGAAAAGGATGGGCCGCACCTGGCAATAACTCTTCTCTTCTCCACTCACCGCAAATCCAATGGGAACCGGTTTACCCGGCAAAGAGGGGAGTTTCGACCGGGGAAGAATTACCTCATTTGTAAAG
>JAOAPF010000234.1 GCA_025462755.1 Edaphobacter sp. | reverse complement strand
TGTAGCCTTCGGGGCCGGGGGCGTAGAAGGTGGCGGCGTTGGGGCGGTTGAGGGGAAGGCCCTTGGCGAAGCGCGCGGGCAGGTCAGGATTTGCGATGAAGAGTTTTCCGAAGGCGACGGCATCGGCTTTGCCTTCGTCGAGGAGTCGCTGGCCGGTCTCGAAGTCGATGGCTTCGTTGGCGACAAAGACTCCGCCGAAGATCTCCTTGAGGCATGGGCCGATGCTGTCGGGGCCGACGTGTTCGCGGGCGGCGATGAAGGCAATTTTGCGTTTGCCGAGCTCGCGGGCGATGTAGGTGAAGGTGGCGGTGGGGTTGGAGTCGGAGATGCCGTGGGAGTCGCTGCGCGGGGCGAGATGCATGCCGACGCGGCCGGGGCCGTAGACGGAGATGGCGGCATCGGCGCATTCGAGCATGAGGCGGGCGCGGTTTTCGATGGAGCCGCCGTACTCGTCGGTGCGATGGTTGGACCCGTCCTGGAGGAACTGGTCGAGGAGGTAGCCGTTGGCTCCGTGGAGTTCGACGCCGTCGAACCCGGCTGCGAGGGCGTTTTGTGCGCCGCGGCGAAAGGCTTCGACGACGCCTTTGATCTCCTCGATGGTGAGGGAGCGGGGCGTGACGAAGGGACGCTGGGGGCGGAGGAGGCTGACGGTTCCGCTGGCTGCGATGGCAGAGGGTGCGACGGGGAGCTGGCCGTTGAGGAACTCGGGGTCGGAGATGCGGCCGACGTGCCAGATCTGGGAGTAGATGTGGCCACCGGCCTTGTGGACGGCATCGGTAATGGGTTTCCAGGCTTCGGTTTGCTGCTGCGACCAGAGGCCGGGGACGTTGGCGTAACCGACGCCGAGCGGGTCGATGGGCGTGCCTTCGGAGATGATGAGGCCGGCAGAGGCGCGTTGGGTGTAGTAGTCGATCATGATGGGCGTGGGGATGTGGTCGGGAGTGCCGCGCAGGCGGGTGAGAGGGGCCATGAAGATTCGGTTGGGGAGGTAGAGATCACCTAATTGGATGGGGTCGAATAGGGACGGCATTCTGGCTCCTGAATAGTCTTTAGGGTTTGGATGTTCGGGAGGACGGGAAGGGTTCGGAGCGCGTCAGGTCGAGGCTGACGTCGCTCGCGAGGATGCCCTGCGAGGAGGGTTTCATCAGATAGCGAGCGAAAAAAATAGGTCGGGCCTTCAGCCCTTGGTTCTCATCCGTGACGATTACCTGGGGCTTCGCCCCAGGCTAGTATAGAGTGCGCCTTCAGCGCACTGTAGGGAATCAATTGCTTTCGCGCTGCAGTGGATCAATCGCTTTTTGACCGAACGGTGACGACTGAACGAGTGCCGCTTGATAGTTTTTTACCTGGGGCGTCTCCACCCCAGCGGGCAAAGATCGCCCGCCGGGGGCCCGGTTCGCCCCAGGCTCGTATAGAGTGCGCCTTCAGCGCACTGTGGGAATCAATTGCTTTCGCGCTGCAGTGGATCAATCGCTTTTTGACCGAACGGTCGACGATACTGAGCCGCTAACCCCGATTATTTTTGGCGGCTTGAGGTCATGGCTTTGAGATAGAGGTATTGGAACTCGACGCCGGCGTAATAGGATTCGATGCCCAAGCGTTCGTCTCGGCCGTGGGCGCGCTCGTCGCCTTCTTCGATGGCCATTCCGTTGAAGCCGTAGCTGGGCATGCCGGCGGCGATGGTGTAGATGCTGTCGGAGGCTCCGGTTTCCATCTCGGGGAGGATGGTGAGGCCGGGCCACATTTTTTTTACGGTTTCGCGCAGGGGTTTGAAGACGGCTTCGTTGAGTGGCGGAGGCGGCGCGGCGGCGCGGTCGGAGCCTTTGCCGAGGACCGTTCCGGAGTTGTCGACGTAGTCGACGGTGAGGGTGGGGTCGGCGAAGATGCGGATGAGGTCCTGGCGGACCTCTTCCTGGGAGTGGCCGGGGAGGATGCGGCAGTTGATGTTGGCTTGAGCGCGGCCGGGCAGCGCGTTGGGGGCATGGCCCGCGGACATCATGGTGGCGACGCAGGTGGTGCGCATGGTTGCGTTGTAGACGGGGCTGGCGGAGAGACGCTGCATGGCCGCGAGATCGGGCGGGGTTCTGAGGATGGCGCGGATGTCCTTCGCCTGTTGAGGCTCAACGAGAGCGGCGCGGGTGGTAAGTTCGGCGCGCGTGACTTCGTTGAGCTCGAAGGGGAAGGGTGATTTTTCGAGGTGCGAGAGGGCGTCGGCTACGTGATAGATGGCGTTGTCATGTGTCGGCAGCGAACTGTGTCCGCCGGGATTGGTGGCGGTGACGTGGTAATCGGCGTAGAGCTTTTCGGTGGCTTCGACGCCGAGGAGGATGGGCTTGCCATTTTTTGTGGTGAGGCCGCCGGCGTCTGGGTTGATGACGAAGTCGGCCTGGATGAGGTCGGGGTGGTTCTTGAGGAGCCAGTCGACTCCGTTGGATTTTCCGCCTTCTTCGTCGGCGGTGAGGGCGAGTATGAGATCGCGGTCGGGAACGTAATTTTCGCGCTTCATGCGGAGGAAAGCCATGACCATGGCGGCGTCGGAGTCCTTCATGTCCTGGGTGCCGCGACCGTAGAAGAAGCCGTCTTTTTCCGTGAAGACGAAGGGATCGGTGGTCCAGTCTTCGCGTTTTGCTTCGACGACATCGGTGTGGCAGAGGAGGAGCACGGGTTTGAGTGTGCTTCCGGGACGGCCGCGAAGGCGCGCTACCAGGTTTCCTTTGCGCGGGTTCGGGCCGAGGATGATGAGGTCCGCCGCGGGGAAGCCTGCGTCGAGGAGGCGCTTGCGCATGGCTTCGGCGACCGCGGTGGTGCTGCCGATGGAGTCGGTGGAGTCGATCTCGATGAGCTGCTTGAAGACATCGCGGGCGAGCTGGCGCGTTGCCGGGTCCATCGCGGCCTGTTGGGCTTGAAGGTGCGTTGCGAACAGTGTTGCCGCGAGAAGACCGAGTGCCTTGCCTAGCCTCATGCGTGCTCCTGAATGATAGGGATCGCCCGGCGGGATGCGACCGGGCACCCTCTATCGTTGCACAAGTGCGGAGCGATGCGGTCTACTGCGGGGGTGAAGAGGGCGGCGGCGCGGCTGCTGGCGGTGGTGGGCCATGCTCATGAGGCTTGGGGATAAATGCTTCCGGATGCGACATGCCGCGATGGCATGTGCCACAGGTCACTGCGTCTGACGATTTGTGATCGGTGAGCTGCGCTAGATATTTCGCGTTGAGGTCGTCGGTCATTTTGATCATCAGGCGGGCCTTGTCTTTGACTGGGTTCGCGTCGGAGGGGAAGTCGTTGCGCCTGGTCTCGGGGTTGCGGGCGTGACAGAACTCGCAGTCGACGCCGAGGTCGCCCTCATACTGATGCATCACCTTGATGACTTCGTCTCCGGTGATGTTTTTGGGAAGGACCTTGATGTTGGTTGGATTGGGACGCGGGCCTCGGGGCGGTCGCGCGGTCTGTGCTGCGGGAGAATCCTGAGCCAAGGCAATATGGGCCGAAAGGAATATTGCACACACTACTGCGAGAGAGCAACGATGGAATCGGAACCGATTCATTGTGGCTATACCTTTTCTATGAGGGATGTGGAGTGCGGCAAACTCGTAGACGAGCCCGAAGTGGATTTGTTTCAATTAGCGAATTTTAAAGAGGGAACGACTTGAGCCAGGTGCGGAAGGCGGGGCCGAGGTCGTCGCGTTTGAGGGCGAACTCTACTGTGGCGCGGAGGAAGCCTTGTTTATCTCCGGCATCGTGGCGCTTGCCTTCGTACTGGAAGCCGTAGACCTTTTCGTGCTGGAGCAGGGCTTTGATGCCGTCGGTGAGCTGGAGTTCGCCGCCGGCGCCGGGAGTGATGGTTTCGAGCATGTCGAAGATGCGCGGAGTAAGGATATAGCGGCCGATGATGGCGTTCTTGGAGGGCGCCTCTTCGAACTTTGGTTTTTCGACCATGTTTTTGACTTCGAGGAGGCGCGGGTTTTTGGGGTCGGGGATGCAGTCGAGGACACCGTAAGCGGAGATGGCGGGGCCTTCGATGATCTCGGAGGCGAGGATGGTGGACTGGGTTTCGTTGAAGGCTTCGACCATCTGCTTCATGCAGGGGACGGTGGCGTCGACGATGTCGTCGGGTAGAAGGACGGCGAAGGGTTCGTCGCCGACGATCTCTTTGGCCTGGAGGACGGCGTGGCCGAGGCCGAGGGGTTCGGACTGGCGAGTGTAGGTGACGCGGGCGAGCTTGGAGACGGCGCGCGTGATTTCGAGGAGAGCAGTTTTATTTTTGGCAGCGAGGGCGGCTTCGAGCTCGGGGCTGCCGTCGAAGTGGTCCTCCATCGTGGACTTGCCGCGGCCGGTGATGATGATGATCTCGTTGCAGCCGGCGGCTACGGCCTCTTCGACGCCGTACTGGATGAGCGGCTTGTCGACCAGACAGAGCATCTCCTTGGGCATGGCCTTGGTGGCGGGGAGAAAGCGGGTGCCCATGCCTGCGGCAGGAAAGACTGCTTTGCGGATTTTTTGAAGAGTCATTGTCCGGGGGGGAACTTTCTTTGGCATGCAGGATCATCGTAGCAGGGCGGCTTGAACGCAACTGGGCTACAAGTAAGGATGCGTGTGAGGTCAGATGGGTTTCACAGCCTTGAGAACCATGCTGCTCCAAACGTATGGGATGCGGCCTGAACCGGCGAATTCGATGTTGGTGAAGCCGGTCTCCTGAAGGGCCTGGGTCAATGTCTTGCGCGACCAGAATTTGATGTGGCCGTGATCCCAGAGGACGGTGAAGTGGCGGTCCATCTTTCCGGTGAGGGCGAGGAGGAGATTTTTGAGATAGCCGTGATAGGGGGTCGTTAGAACGATTATGCCGCCGGGTTTCAGGAGCTCGTAGCAGTTGCGCAGAAAACCGCGGGGGTCGTAGATGTGCTCGATGACTTCGGTGGAGAGGACTACGTCGACGGGGCCGACGGTCTTGAGGAAGTCGGCGTAGAGGGTCTGGCCGTCGGCGAGGAAGAAATTAATGTTGGGGAAAGTTTTGCGGGCGATTTCGATTCCGGTGGGCGAGAGGTCGGATCCGTGAAGCTGCCAGTTTCTATCCTGAAAGAGAGAGAGGAAGGAGCCGTTGCCGCAGCCGGCATCCATGACGACGGCGCCGGAGGGGACGTTCTGGAGAAGGCGGGAGACTGAGGGGTAGAGATACCGGTGACTGAATTCGGCGTTAGCGGCTTTGTAGTTGTAAGAGATACCACCCATTGGCTCATCATACCTTCAACTGAGTGTTTTTTAAATGAAGCCGCGGAGCTGGCGGTTGGTTAGCTGGAGGTACGAAATCAGCGACGTTTGGCCGTCTTTGACTGACTGATATTGAAGGTATCTGTCATCCGAAAAACAACTCCTGGCTGCTGGATGAACTGATTGTTTGTATGTCGTTTGCCTGGTGTTCAAACTGACCCACCACTACAGAGCTGCAGGTTAGAGGACGGGGGAGTCGTCGTGGAGCATGGCTTTGCGGATGATTTTGATGGGGGCGAAGCCCTGGCGCATGAAGTTGTTGTGAAAGTCTTCGAGGTTGAAGGCGGCGCCTTGTTTCTTCATCAGGTCCGTGCGGAGCTTCATGATTTCGAGCTTGCCGAGGGTGTAGTAGAGGTAGGTTGCGTCGGCGGTGCCGCGCTTGGTTTCGACGAGGCCGGCGGCGTGGGACTGGTAGCCTTCGGTGACGAAGAAGTCGACGGCTTGATCGAACGTGAACTGGCCGGTGTGGAGCTTGATGGAGTTGACGAAACGGGCGTCGCGGAGGAGGGCGTCCTGGAGCTGGCCGAGGCGAATGAGTTTTGCTTCGCGGATCTGGGCTGGTGTGGCGTCAGGTGGCGCTGCGGCGTAGCCCTGGTCGAGCATCATCTGCTCGGTGTAGTGGGCCCAACCTTCGATGTTGGTGTTGGCGCCGAGGACCTTGCGGATGGTGGAGGGGAACTGGGGTGTCCAGAGGAACTGGACGTAGTGGCCGGGGTAGGCCTCGTGAACGCTGGTGGAGATGATGGTGCCGACGTTGAAGGCGGCAATGTGTTCGGCGACGTGGGGTGCGGTCCAGCTTTTTTCAGGAAGGGTGACGTTGAAGTAGGCCTTGTTGGAGTGGGTTTCGAAGGGGCCGGGTGGGTCCATGGAGGCGAAGGTGGTGGCGCGCATGAAGGGCGGGGTTTCTTCGAGCGTGGGTTCGACCTGGGAGGGGATGGTGATGATGTGGTGAGTGTCGATGAAGGTGATCAGGCTGGAGAAGGTGTCTTGAAATGTGCTGAGGAGCTTGTCGGGGGCGGGATGGATGGATGCCAGCTCAGAGAGAACTTCTTGCGGAGTTTTGGTGGGGTCGATCTCTTTCGCGACGCGGGCAAACTCGGCTTGATTTTTGTGGAGGTCGTCGAAGGCGATCTGGAGAAGGCGATCGAGAGGGATGTCGACCATCTCGTCGTAGCTGAGTTTTTTGGCGAAGGTAGCGGCACCGAGCTTGTAGTCGCCGTTGGAGCCGGGGAGGAGATCGGATCTGAGCCAGGCTGCGTAGGATTTGAGGGCGTCGATGACGGCGGCGTTTGTTTTGGCGAAGGCGGCTTTGGCTTCGGCGTCGGTGGCAGCATCGGTGCCGGAGAGGAAGGCGGAGGGAACGTCGGTCTGGAAGAAGCTGATGTTGCCGTCGATCTGCTCGAGGGCGATTTCGGTGTAGATCTTTGGTGGATTTTTGAGGTTCTTGCGGGCCTCGAGGAGGACTTCGGGCATCAACTTTTCGCGGGCTACGAGGGACCGCAGGCGGATATTTGGGGAGGCGTAGGGACGCTCCATGATGACGAAGGCGGAGTTGGTGATGCCGGAGGAGTAGATATCGGGGTTCTTCTCCGAGGGGCGGATGACCTCGAGGCTGAGGAGCTGGCTGCGAATGTTGTTGAGGAGGATGAGGCGGTCTGCGGCGATGGAGGCGTCGAGGGCTGAGGCGTCGATGGCCTCGATCTTTTTTTCGTAGGTGTGGAGGGCGGCGATTTCCTTTTGGATATTTGCGGCGGAGTAGTCCTCTAGCTGGATGTCGTACTGGTGCAGGCCAGCCTGGGTGCCGGCGGTTGGGCCGAAGTGGAAGTAGACTTCCGAGAAGTACTGGTCGGCGAGGAAGTTGAAGGTCTGGAGGGCGCCGTCTGCGGAGAGGTGCTGGGCGGGGGCGGCGAGGGTGAAGATGAGTGTTCCGAGGACTAAAAGGGCAGCGAGGTTATAGAAGCGCATGGGGCCTATAGGCAGTGTAAGACGTGGGGACGATGATAGGGAAGCCGCGCGGTTTTCTATGGGTTCTCGGGCAGGGTGTATTCGAAGTCGTAGGTGTGCTTTCCGTCGGCGATGGTGATGTTCATTTTGCCGGCGAGCCCGGTGAGCTGGCCGGTGGCGGAGTCGGGGACTACGGTGATGCTAAGTTGCGGGACGCCGCGGTTCATGGTGGCGCTGTGCTGCAGGACGAAGGTGCCGGCGCGGCCTTTGAGAGAGCCGGTGACGATTTCGAGGGCGACGTAACCGCCGGAGGAGTTCTTGGCGCCGGTTCCCGCGGCGAGCATGGTGCCTTTGCTGGTGGCTTCCAGGTCGCCGTGGAACTGCTTGTCGAGGAACATGCGGCCGATGGCAGGGCCTCCGCCTTTTTCGTCGGGGGGCTGCGGATCGATCTTTACTTCGAAGGGACCGGTGACGTGGAGAGACATGATTGCCTTTTTTGGCGGGGTGGATTTTGGATCGTTCTGGGTGCTGGTCTGGGTGCTGGTCTGGGCGCTGGTCTGGGCGCTGGTCTGGGAGCGGGTTTGGGCGCTGGTTGAGAGTGTGGCGAGCACGAATGGTGCGAGGCAGGCGGCGGCGAGGCGGGAGCGCAGAGAAGCAGAGGCTCGGGTTGAAGCAGGTGCGATCTTCATCTTTCGGGTTGGATGGGGGCGAGGTCTTCCTTTTGGGTGATGGGAACTACGCCGTAGCGGCTCATGATGGCGCCGATGCCGGCGAGGTTGGGATGACGGTTGTCGCGAAAGAGGGCGGCGATTTCGAGGTAGTATTCGGGACCCATAAGGCCGGGGGTCTGGAGGCAGAGGATGCGGGCCGCGGTGTGGGTGAGGTTGGCGTAGAAGTGGGGCGTGCCGCGGGGTATGAAGAGGGTGGTGCCGCGGCGGACCTCAGTGGGCTTGTCGACAAGGGTCCAGGTCACGGCGCCGTCGACGCCGAAGATGGTCTCGTCGTATTTGCGGTGGAGATGGGGAAGCGGAACGCGAGCGAGAGCAGGAATGGTGAGTTCGAAGAGATCGAAGGCACCGCCGGTTTCGTGGCGGGTCTTGAGGAAGGTAACGCTCATCTCGCCGACGCGGATCGTTTCGTGCATTCGCTCCTCCGGGTAGGAACATGATACTTGAGATATCTATGGTGAAGAAGGCTATTTTGCTGTGTCGAGGGCGTCGAGAAGAGCGCGGGTCTCGGCGAGGACGTCTTCGGCTTTGGCGGAGGGAAGAGGCCAGCGGAGGGTGCCTTGTGGAGTGAACTGAGCTCCGCGTTTGGCGTTGCGGCTGACTAGTTTCATTAACATGGCGGGGTCGATGGCGGCGTGGGCGAGTTCGTCCGGGCCTGCGTTGACGGCGGCGAATTTGACGTGGAGCATCTCGACGAAGGATTTGACGGGGTGTTTCTTATTCCCGCTGGGGTTGGGGAGTTCGATCTGCGTGCGCTTGCGATCAAGCTGGGAGATGCCGAGTTGTTCGCAGCGGAGGCGGATTTCACCAGCGGCGAGGAGGTTGAGGACTGCTTCGGGTGGAGTACCGTAACGGTCTTGCAGTTCGGCGCGGACGTCGGCGAGGTCGGCCTGGGTTTGTGCGCCGGCGATGCGCTTGTACATGCGGAGGCGCTGGTTTTCTTCGGGGATGTAGTCGGAGTCGATGCGGACGGAGATGCCGAGGTTGATGGTGGTGGTGGCGTGGGCGGGTGCTTCTTCTTCACCCTTCATCTTGCGAACGGCCTCTTCGAGCATGGTGGTGTAGAGCTCGAAGCCGATGGCTTCGATGTGGCCGGATTGCTCGCCGCCGAGCATGTTGCCGGCGCCGCGGAGTTCGAGGTCCAGGGCGGCAATCTTGAAGCCGGCGCCGAGGTCGGAGAATTCTTTAAGGGCGGCGAGGCGGCGACGGGCGACTTCGGTTAGCTCGGTTTCTGGTGGGATGAGCAAGTACGAATACGCGCGGCGGTTGCTGCGGCCTACGCGGCCGCGGAGTTGATAGAGTTCGCTGAGGCCGTGGCGGTCGGCGCGGTTGATGAGGATGGTGTTGGCGAGAGGGATGTCGAGGCCGTTTTCGATGATGGAGGTGGCGACGAGGACGTCGTACTCGTGGTTCATGAAGGCGAGCATGACGCGTTCGAGTTCGGCTTCAGGGAGCTGGCCGTGGCCGATGACGATTCTTGCCTGGGGGACTAGTTCGCGGATTTTGGAGGCGATGTCGTAGATGGTTTCTACGCGGTTGTGGACGAAGTAGGTTTGACCGCCGCGTTCGAGCTCCATCTCGATGGCGGTGCGGACTAGTTTTTCGTCGAACTTGGCGACGATGGTCTGAATGGCCATGCGATCTTTGGGCGGAGTTTCGATGACGGACATATCGCGGAGGCCGATGAGGGACATGTGGAGGGTGCGAGGGATGGGGGTGGCGGACATGCTGAGCACGTCGATCTGCGCGCGCATCTGCTTGAGGCGTTCTTTGTGGCGGACGCCGAAGCGCTGCTCTTCGTCGACGACGAG
>JAOAPF010000215.1 GCA_025462755.1 Edaphobacter sp. | reverse complement strand
GATGGCCTGGGCGTGGGGGTAGGTGAGGACGATGGTGCTGTCGTCATCGACGTTGGGGTAGATCTGCGGCTTGATGTGGAGGGTGACGGCGGTGACGGTGAGGGGGAGTTCGCCGTGCTGGATCCAGTTGGCGAGGTCGACGCCGTAGCAGCCGAAGTCGAAGAGAGCGCCGCCGCCGTTTTGTTTGGGGTCGGTGAGCCAGGAGAGGAATTCGGGACCGACGTGGATCTCGGCGGGACCTTGATGGCCGTCGTGGACGACGAGTTTGCGGAGGTCGCCGATCTTACCCTCGGCGAGTAGGTTCGCGGCGGCGGTGTTGGAGTTGTACCAGGTGGTCTCGTAGTTGGTGAGGACGGGGATTTGGTATTGCTCCGCGAGGCGCTGGATGGCGAGGGCGTCTTCGACGGTGGTGGCGAGGGGCTTTTCGACCATGACGGCGATGTGGAGGGGGGCGGCCTGTTCGATCGCGGCGCGGTGGTTGGCGATGGAGGTGTAGACGAGGATGGCTTGGGGGTGCGTGCTTTGGAGCATCGCGGCTTCGGTGGGGAAGAAGAGATTGGCGGGGAGGTGGGTGCGGTCGATGTAGTGCTGGCGGAGGGCGGCATCGGGGTCGGAGATGCCTACTAGCTGGATCTCTGGGTGGGCGGGTAGGTTGTGCAGGAAGCCCTGGACGTGGCCGTGGACGAGGCCGACTATGGCTACTCGGATTGGGGGCGGGGTCTGGGCGGCGGCGTTGTTTGGTGTGAGGCTTGAGGCGAGGAGACTGGAGGCGAGGAGGAGTTTGGTAAGGCTCATGGTGGAGAGATGATCCTTTTCGAAGTGGTTGGAGTGGCGATGAAAGGATGAATCGGTCGGCAGGAAGAAAACTTATGCGACCCAGTCGAGGCCTTTTTTGTCGACGAGGGTGAGAAGCTTGAGTGAGGCCCCGCTGGGCTTTTTCTCGCCGCGCTCCCACTGGGAGATGACATTGATGGAGAGGCCAAGGTGCCGGGCGAAGACGGACTGGCTGACTCGCTCGCGTTTGCGAATGTTCGCGATTTGGCGCGGGGTAAGAGGCTTCACCGGAGTGAGACATAGCTCGTCCAGATCGCGGATGGTTTTCTTGGGAAGCATGCCGACGGAGACGAGGTCCGTCGCGAGCGAATGAGCTGCTTCGAGTTGTTTGCTACGAAATCTCTTTTTCATCGCAGAGAACCTCGATCAATTTACCTTCTTCGACAGCGGCGCGCACGGCGGTCGGCGTCGTGAGAAGTTGTTTTGCGATCACACGCCAAACCTTAAGTTCATCTGGCCCGATGTTGGCGCGCTCACTCTTGGCAAAACCGAATACAAAGATTGCGATAGTCTTCCACCGCAGGAGAATGATCGCTCGGAAGCCGCCGGATTTGCCTTCTCCGGAACGCCGCAGCCTCTGTTTATAAACGCCTCCGCCAAGTTCCGCATCGATTGTTCCGGCTTGGATCTCAGCCAAGGCACAGCATAAAACACCGTCGCCGATTTGGTTCTTTCTTGCAAACCGAGCGAATTCTTTACTTTTGAAGACTCGCAATTCGCTCCGTGCTCTATGGGAGAACTATAACACACAGTGTTATAGAGTAAAACGCTATGGGGTGGGTTGCTGGCGTGGTTCAGCGCGGGACGGCGGGCGGGTTGGAGGAGGTGGCTGCTGGGTCGGCCCAGTAGCTTGTTCTCGCTGTGATTGCGAGTTTCGAGTAATTGGGGAGAGACAGGTTGATGACGTGGAGGCCAGCGTGCGGCGATTGAGGCTGGAAGCTGAGGATGTAGCGGTTGGGGATGTGGTTGGAGATCGTGGCGAGGTTGCGTTCGAGGGTCTTTGCGTCGGTGAGTTTGAAGTATTCGCCGCCGCTGAGATGGGCTACGGTTTCGGGGACGTTGCGTTTGAGACCGTCGGTGGCGGCTATGGCGGCCATTTTCGCCAGTGCCAGTGGAGGGACAAGCTGGGTGAGGCAGTCGTAGGCCTGAATGGCCTTGTTGTGAGTGGCGTCGGGATCCGGGTCGGGGTCCTTGCCCATGCATCCGGTGGGAGGGTTGGGATGGTGGTTTTCCATCCAAAGGCCTCCGGGCTGAGTAGGGAGTTCGCGCGCGGCGTAGTGGGCTGCTTCGGATTTTCCGGTGGAGAAGCCGATGCTGTAGATGACGGTGTTGGTGTCGCTGATGGCGCGGAGGGCATCTTCGAGTTTGAGGTGGCTGCCTCGGTCGAGGGTCTCGCTGATGAGGAGGATGGCGCGGCGATACTCGGGTGGTTGGTTGCGAAGGAGGTCGACGGAGAAGCCGAGGCTGTCGAGGATAGCGGCTCCGTTGTCGCCTAAGCCGAGGTTGTGAAGGGCTAGCGGGGAGGCGCAGTTGTCGAGGTGGTGCTGGCGGGTGCAGCCGGGTGTGAGGCTGGCGATGGTGTCTGCGGCAGAGTCGAGGTTGGAGGTGAAGTCCTGAAGGAGTGTGGGCTGACTGTCGAAGGCTACGACGGCGACTTTGTGGGGGACGTTGCCGACGATGGAGGCGAGCATTGGGCCGAGCGGAGGAGCGATGGAGCTGAATTTGTTGAATTCGCGGGCGCCGGCACCGCCGATTTCGATGACGACGACGAGGGCGAGCGGCTCGCCACCGGTGTCTTGCTCGAGGGTGAGCTTCTGTGGTATCCCGTCGTCGGTCAGGACGAAATCGTTGGCGGCTAGTGTGAAGACGAGATCGCCGGCTTTGTTGCGGACGAGAGCGGGCGCGAGAACTAGAGTCGAGCGAGTGCTGAGCAGCGAGACTTGCGGGGTCTTCGAGGCGACGGATTGCGTGGAGTTGAGAAGCCCTTGGGATGAGGGGGGTGCCGACTGCGCGAACAGGGGGACGGTCAGCACGATGAGAATGCTTGAAAGGCATCTCTTCATGTGGGTCAGTATAAGACTGGGGCGCGTGCACTGGCTTACTTGATGATGCCGCGCTGGCTGTTGGCGATGAAGTCGGCGAGGTAGGCTACGTGTTCGCCTGCGCTGCCGGAGGCGATGGTCTCGCGGATGGCGGCGAGGGCGTCGCTGATGTTGAGCTTTGAGGCGAGGAGAGTGCGGTAGGCGGTGCGTAGTTCTTTGAGTTGCTTCGGGGTGAAGCCGCGGCGTTCGAGGCCTACTTTGTTGAGGCCGTAGGCGTGATTGTTTCGCTCTATGGAGGTGAGGGAGTAGGGGAGGACGTCTTGCGTGATGGTGGTGCCGCCGCCGATGTAGGCGTGGCGGCCTATGCGGCAGAACTGGTGGACGGGGCAGAGGGCGCCGACTACGGCGTAGTCCTCGACGATGACGTGGCCGGCGAGGGTGGCGGAGTTGGCGAGGATGCAACCGTTGCCTATCTGCGAGTCGTGGCCGATGTGGGTGTAGGCCATGATGAGGCAGTCGTCTCCCAGGCGGGTAACTCCCCCGCCCCCTGCAGTCCCTCTTGAGATGGTGACGTACTCGCGGATGGTGTTGTTGTCGCCGAT
>JAOAPF010000180.1 GCA_025462755.1 Edaphobacter sp. | reverse complement strand
ACAGGTGGTGGAACACCTGCACGGGCCTAACCCTCAACATGGAGTAACCCATGTCTCAGGCTGATTCTGCCTATACCACGAGTCGTTCGATCCTTCCCGCCGGTCTGGCCCTGCGGCGTCGGCAGTTCATCACCGGCGGAGCCGCCGCCGCCCTGGCCGCGGCCGTCACCGCCTCACGGGCCGTCAGCGTTCCTATCCCGGAGGCACCCGACCCGATCCTAGACGCCATCGAGGGCCACCGCCGGAGCTTTGAGGAGCTACGGCGCTTGCTCGCTGAGCAGGATGCTGTCGAGCGGGAGTTGCGGGGTGCGCCAAGGGGCAGGCGGCCCGGTCTGGAGGCCCAGTTGGTTGGCCTCTGCGAGGCAGAAGGGCCACTTGGTCGCGCTGAGATGAAGGCCTCGCTTCGGCTCGCCAAAACGGTACCGGCGAGCCTGAACGGAGCAGCCGCGGCGCTACGCTACGTGCGCGAGCGTTATGACGTTGGTCAATATCCTATGTACGAAGAGGACGGCTACCGCCTGCTGCTATTCTCCACTGAACGTGCGATCTGCGCCGCTGCCGGCCTCGCCGTTCCGGACCGTCGCCGATGACCAGCAATTGCGGTTGCACACCATTTCTTTCATCACCGGCTTCAGTCGGCAATACCAGCTCCCATTCGATATGGGAGCGGCCGATGCGTGCGTTAGTCATTCAAACATCACCTTGTGGAGAATATGTCGATCGCCCCGAGGGGGCGGTGCAGATGACGGAGTTAGACCCGAAGGACGTTCTAACCGATCTTTTCGACAGCGATGATCTTCCGCTTCCAAATCCGGAGGCGGCGGCTGAAATCGTTATTCAGCGGCTAATAGATGCCGGCTTTGAGATCAAATAGAGTCGATAAGCCTAGCATCAAGAACTGCTTACCGACCTAACAAATGTAAAGGAGAGCCCACGAAGCACTAAACGAAGGTTACCCGGCGAGCGTTTTGGCAAAATTCCCGTTGCAGAACGCGGAAGCGGTCTTCGCTTGTCCCAATAGATCGCCAGCGGCTCTCGCAGTGGCTTGCCGCGAGCGATATTCGTACGAGGCCGCGATTACGTGAGCCCAGCACACGTGTCGATCGACATTTCGAAAGGCCAATCGGAACGATAGCGTGGGATCGACTAAGCGCCGGGACGGACAACTGCGTGACTGCTCGATCGCTGCTGTAAGCCATCAAGCGGCGACTGGCGTTCTCTAGCATGTTCGTCAGTTCCTGAAGTTCGGCTTCGAATTTCTCATACTTGGAGAGATGAACATCGCTATCACGGCTTTGCCAGACCTGTCCGGCAGCGGCGACGACATTCTTTCCGGGGGCTCTGCTGGCTTGTCGACCGCCTTGTGAATGACGGCTATCGATTACCATTGCGCTTCGGGGGCGTAAGCAATCGTCTCCAGTGCTTTGGTCGCCTCGCGGCGGCCTTGGTAATTGCCGAGCACATTGCCTTTGTCGCCAAAGTCCTTGATCCGGTAGAGCGTCCAGCGCTTATCCTTGCCCTGTGCGATACGGAATGCTCGGCCGTTGCGACGACAATAAAACGCTTCGGATTTCTCGATTGCTGTCCACCCACAGTCCGAGCCAGAGAGAAACCGCTGTTCCAGCTTCACACGTTCTTCTTCCCTCCATCGGCGATAGCTCTCCTCATGCTCGTGCCGGAGCCTATCTTCCTCGGATTCCATATGCTGTTGCAGTGCTCCAATGATTGCGCGCATCTCGGTCCCCTGCGCTTTCTCCGACTGATACAGCGCGATGCAGCCGTCCTTGAGTTCGTCCTTGGGATAAGTTGTGTGAGGCTCCTCCAAGATCGCACGCAGACGCTCCACATCGGTCTTCGTCAACGGGGGACCGGGCAACATATTTAGAAAGGCCTGTGCGACCTCTTCCCGCTCCGTTTCCCATTTTTTCCATACAGAGCTTGCTCCATCAAGCGCCCTCACTATCTCTCGTGCGAGCTTGTGAATGCTGTGCGGGTCACGCAAGTGCCGCAACGAGGGGCTTTTCACGTAGTCAAACAGTAGTGAGGCAACAGCGTACTGACGATCGGCATCCATGCGCATCTCTCTTCCACTAACCCCAAGCTCGTCCCCGACGAGGCCCACCAAGATCAGCAGGGAGAACGGCGATTCTGCATCAGGGCAATAAAAGGGACGCTGTAGCCGATATTTCACCGGCACAATTCACGCCTTCGAGGAGGGTGGTGAGCGAGTGGTCGGCGCCAACGTCTTGCTGATCGTCGCCGATGACCCTCTAGGTCCGCGTTTCCTTAGTTCGAATCATATTAGGCCGCCTCGGCGAGTTTGTAAGACCAGGTGGGGTGGCGATTGACGTCCTTGATGCCGAGCATGATGCGTTCCTTGAGCTCTTGCTTTGACGCCACGCGGATGTGGCGCAGGACCGAGCGGGCGAACTTGGAGAAGAAGCACTGACACCATGCTTGCGGCACAGATGGGCTACTGAAACGCCGGCCTCGGGCATTCAAAATCCCGTTGTTCGGCTCTTCCGAAAAGCGACTGCGCTTCATGCTCTGGTCCTCGTCTTGGGCCAGAA
>JAOAPF010000167.1 GCA_025462755.1 Edaphobacter sp. | reverse complement strand
CTGCCATGACGGCGTCTCCGTGGTCCAGCAGACGTTCTTTCGCGAACGACACAACAAGGATACTGTTTGCCGTGGCGACGCCCATACACATGATCGCACCCATCAGCGCAGGCACACTGAGTGTGGTACGCGTCGTGAAGAGAAAGAGCACGATACCCGCCAGCGCTGCGGGAAGCGCAGTGATGATGATGAAGGGATCGAGCCAGGACTGGAAGTTCACCACAATGAGCAGGTAGACCAGCACGATAGCGAAGGCCAGACCGGCGATCAGTCCGAGATACGAAGTCTTCATCGTCTCAATCTGCCCACGGATGTGCACGAAGGTGCCGCGGGGCAGCGACTTCTCGTTTTTGGCAACGATCTTGTCGATCGCTGTGCTCACCGAACCCAAATCACGACCCTGCACCGCCCCGTAGATATCAACGGTGCGGCGGATGTTGTAGTGATTAACGGTCTGCATTTCGGTGCTTCGGCTGATATTGGCCACATCCGCCAGAATCTCGGGCTGCTTGCTGTTTGGCGACGACAATGGCACATTTTGCAGGTCGTTGAGTGACTGAATTTCGTACTGCGGGGCCTGGGCCACGATGCTGTAGTTGACGCCGTTTTTATAGTTGAGGAAGAACAAGGGAGAAAGCTGCGAACTTCCACTCAGCAGGTTCTGCAGGCTGCTGCCCACGTCGCGTAACGAATAGCCGCCTTGCGCCGCCTTGGTGCGGTCCACATTGACGGTGAGCACCGGGTAGTCGGTCGGCTGCTGAACACGCAGGTCGACGAGGCCAGGCACGTGGTGCAACTGCTCCAGCATGGTGTCTGCGATCTTCCGGGTGTCGGCGAGGTCGGAAGTTTCAAACTGAATGTCGATCGGGGAGGGCAGGCCGAAGTTAAGGATCTGGGTCACGATGTCCGATGGCAGAAAGTAGAAGGTGACGCCGGGAAAGTCACGGGGGAGGCTCTGTCGCAGCGCGCCTACGTACTCCGCGGTCGGACGGTGGTTCTCTTTCAGTGAGACGAGAATGTCGGCGTCGCCGGGGCCGATCAGACCAGAAGTGGCGTGCTGCAGATTTATCGTGCTATACGGGAGACCGATGTTATCAAGGATGTTGTCCACCTGATCGACAGGCACGATCTTGCGGATGTTCTGTTCGACCAGATCGCAGAGCCTTGCTGTCTCTTCAATGCGGGTACCGCTCTTGGCGCGAAGATGAAGGATGAACGAGCCGGTGTCGCTGCTTGGAAAGAAGTTATGGCCGAGAAAGGGTTCGAGCAAAAACGTGCACAGGCAGAGCAGCAGGAATACCGGAACGAAGGTCGTTCGGGCCCGCACCGCTCGCCTCAACATACCTACATAGATTGTGCGCACTTGCTCGAACCGGCGCTCGAATCCGCGCTGAAAGCGGGCAAATACATTGTTCGAAGGAACCGCGTTGTGGTCGTGTCTCTTCAAGAGATACATCGCCATTGTTGGGACCAGTGTCCGCGAAAGAATGTACGAGGCCAGCATGGCGAAGACGACCGCTTCGGCCAACGGCACAAATAGATAGCGGGAGACGCCGCTCAGGAAGAACATCGGCAGAAACACGATGCAGATGCAGAGTGTCGAAACCAGGGCCGGCACCGAGATCTGCGCTGCCCCTTCGAGGATGGCATCGTGCAGGAGGTGGCCATCTTCCAGATAGCGCTCGATGTTCTCAATGGTCACGGTTGCGTCGTCGACCAGGATGCCGACAGCCAGCGCAAGTCCGCCGAGCGTCATGATATTGATCGTCTGACCCAAAAGTCCCAGTACGATCACCGACGTGAGGATCGACAGCGGAATGGAGACGGCAATGATGATGGTGCTGCGCCAGCTGCCGAGAAAGAGCAGAATCATCAAGCCAGTCAGCACCGCTGCAATCACCGCCTCGCGAACGACTCCTGAGATGGAAGCTCGAACGAAGATCGACTGATCCCCGATCGGCTTCATCCTCAGATCGGGGGACACGGTCGATGCGATACGGGGCAGCAGGGCACGGATACCGCCCACGACGCTCAATGTCGAGGCGTTTCCAGACTTCAGGACGGTGACCAGAACGCCGCGATGGCCATCCTGGCGCACAATATTCGTTTGCGGAATGCTTCCGTCGCTCACCGTGGCGACATCGTGTATATAGATCGTCGTCCCGTTCACCTGGCGCACGGGCAGATCGGCGATGCCGGCGATCGTAAGTGGCGACGAATTGATATGGATGTCGTACTCATCCGGCCCGATCTTTGCCGTGCCGCCCGGCAGAACCACATTCTGCGCGGCCATCGCGCTCAATACGTCCACCGGCGAAAGACCCTTCGCCTGAAGCAGCTTCGGGTCGAGGTTCAACATGATGGAACGCTGCTTGCCGCCATACACGTTAGGAACCACTGCGCCCCGAATAGTGATTAACTGCGGCCGAATAAAATTCAGGCCAAAGTCATTCAACTGCTGCTCGGAGAGCCCTCTCCCGGAGAGTCCGATCTGGAGAATCGGTACGGTGGACGCGCTGAATTGGATGATCTGTGGCGGCAGGATGCCCGTTGGCAGGTTCTTCAAAATGAACTGCGACGCCGAGGACACCTGCGCGTTTGCGGTGTCGAGGCTCGCCCCCGGTTGCAGGTAGACCTTGACCACCACCTGTCCGGCGATGGTGGTCGATTCGGTGTGCTCGATGTTATCGACCAGCGTGGTCAACACCTTTTCATATGGTGTCGTCAATCGTCCTTCGAGCTCTTCAGGATTCAGCCCGGTATATTGCCATGCAATCGAAATCACCGGGATATCGATATTTGGAAAGATGTCTGTCGGGGTGCGGAGGATCACTACAGGTGCTGCGATCAAAATGAGGATTGCCAGCACGATGAACGTGTAGGGCCGGCTCAACGCTACTTTTACAATCCACATTCGACAAGGCCTCTTCTGGCGGGATTCTGTGTATAGAGTAAGACATTTCCAGCTACATGAATGTTTCAGAGGTATTTCCGGGATCCTCCATCGGAAAAACCGATACACTGGACACCGGGCATCTCCTGTGGAACTCAGACATTTACGCTACTTTTGTGCCGTCGCCGACCATCGGACCTTCAGCGAGGCTGGCCGCCAGCTGCGCGTCTCGCAGTCCGCCATCAGCGAGCAGATTGCCGACCTGGAGCGTGAAATCGGCGGCGCGCTGCTCCACCGCACGTCGGGCCGTACTCGACTTACGCCACATGGCCAGCTCTTTCTAGCGGAGGCACGTAAGACCCTCCTCGCTGCCGACCGCGCCGTCGAAATCACCAACCGCTCGCTTCTCGGACAGGTGGGTTCACTCAGTATCGGCTTTTTTCTATGGGGTGCGGGAGGTTTTTTCGCGCGCATCATTCGCGATTACCGCAAACTCCACCCGGATATCAAACTCTCCCTCTATGAGATGCGAACGCCGGAACAGATGGACGCGCTGACCGCCGGTAAGATCGACGTTGCCTTTGCACGTCCGCTGGAACCGCCGTTCGACCGCACCCTGCGCGCGGAGCTTCTCTATCGTGACCCCGTCGTTGTTGTTCTGCCTCGCGACCACCCCCTCGCGGGAAAACCGATCTCGATCGATGCCCTGATCGCCGAGCGGTTCGTCTTATGCGATCGCCATTTGACGCCCGCGCTCTTTGACGGCATCGTCGCACTTTGTTCTGCTGCCGGCTTCTCGCCGAACATCGTTAATACGTCCGCGACCTGGTCCGGCGTGCTTACGTTGGTCGAATCCGGCGAAGGTGTCGCCCTGGTCCCCTCCGGTGTTCGCTACCTCCGGCCGCCAGGCGTCGTCATCTCTCCGCTGGTTCCGCAGAACCTCCACATGGGCCTCGCCGTAGCATGGAATCCGGAGAATGAGGGTCCAATTGTGCAGGATTTCCTGCGTCTCGTACGCGAGAACAAAGATCGAATCCAGCGGACCAACGGCAGCTAGAATTCAACTTGTCGAGTCACCCAAAGTGCGATTTTTTTAGGGCGCCTTTAGCCTGAGTTCAGTCATTTGGTGTCTAATGCTCTGCATGAACAGGCCATGCTTTCTTGTGATTGACCGGGAGTTTCCAGGCACTATCTCTACTCGCAAACTCGTGATCGAGACTGCCAAGTTCAACGTCCTCACGGCTTATAGCGGCAAAGAGGCATTGGAGATTTTCAAGAGATTTCCTGCCATTAACGGCATCGTGCTCGATGGCGGGCTGGATGACGTGTCCTGCTCTGATGTGGCTCTCGAAGTCAAGCAGCTTCAGCCTAAGATGCCTATCATCGTGATCGCAGCTCCCGGCTTCGGCGACTGTTCCGAAGCTGACTATCAGCTCGAATCGTTTGATCCGGCCAAGTTGCTTGAAATTCTTCGCGGCCTGAAGCCGGAGGCTTCCGCAGAGATCGAAAAGCGCAACGAGGAGTTGAGCCGCGAAAAGCTCAGCTAGCTCTCCCGCGTTCGCGCGTCACACAAAAAAGCCCTGCCTCCGCAACCGCCGGCGTAGGCAGGGCCTCGATCAATCTTCTTAGACGAATCTTCTTACTTGTCGGCTTCGACGTCGATGGTGAATTTAACTTCATCGCCAAGCGTGGGGTTGGTGAACTTTGAACCGAAGTTGAAATCGCTCCGTTTCAGCATGCCAGTGGCAGAGAATCCGATGACCATCTTGCCGCCCTGACCCTTGACCGGGGCTGTCGGCCCATCCACATCGAGAGTGACACTCTTGGTCACACCCGCGAGCGTGAGGTCGCCGGTGACCTTCAGCTTGCCGGTAGCGCCCGACACAGAGGTCGACTTGAAGGTCATCGTCGGGTACTTCTCCACGTTGAAGAAGTCGGGGGACTTCAGGTGCTTGTCGCGGGCTTCGTTATTCGTGTTCACCGTGCTCGTGTCGATGGTAGCTTCCACGCTCGACTTGCTGGGGTCCTTGTCGTCCCATACCACAGTGCCGGTCACGCCGCTGATGGAGCCGCGAACGGTGCTGACTCCCATGTGTTTGATTGCGAAGTTTACCTGGGAATGGTTCTTGTCGATGGTCCATGTCGAGCTTTGGGCGAATGCACTGACTCCAGTAAGGAGCAGCGCCGAGAGAGCGGCAGTAAAGATGCGTCGGTTCATTTGGGTGGTCTCCTTGAAAAGCTTTCGCGTGAAATGTCTTGGTTGTGGCGACCGGCACACAAAATATGTGCCGGTCACCGCTGCATTTGTTCTCGGACTTGTGACGCGCTTATGCGAGGTCGAACAATAATATTTCGCTATTGCCTGAGCCCTGTGCAACTACGTCGAGCTTTTCTTCCTTCTCGGCTGCAACCGCGTCACCAGTTTGTAGCGGCTTGCCATTCACTGTCACGTTGCCGTCGATCACATGTAACCATGCATGGCGCTTGCCACCGAGGGGATAGGTTAGCTGTTTGCCCGGAGTCAGTTCTGCAACCGAGACAGTTGCGTCCTGGTTGATGGTTGCCGCTCCTTCCACGGGTGTCGCCGATGCTAACAGTTTGAAGCGGTCCAGCTTCTCGGCCGCGTCAAACTTCAGCTGCTCATAGCTCGGCATTGTGCCGCGGCTCTTCGGCTCTATCCATATCTGCAGGAAGTGTACCGGCTCGCTCTCGGAGCCATTGAACTCGCTGTGTACGACGCCGCTGCCGGCCGACATCTTCTGAATTTCGTTCGGCCCCAAAACCTCGACGTGCCCCATGCTGTCTTTGTGGGCCAGTTTGCCCTTCAGGACATAGCTCAGGATCTCCATATCGCGGTGAGAGTGCGCGCCGAAGCCGCGCCCCTCGGCTACACGGTCCTCGTTGATGACACGCAGCGAGCGATAGCCCATGTGCTCGGGGTCGTGGTAGTTGGCAAAGGAAAAGGTATGGTGCGAATCCAGCCAGCCGTGGTCTCCGTGCCCTCTTTCGTTACTCTTGCGTACAGCCAACATAATGCTATCTTTCCTTTCTTACTCCAGCCGAGCGCTCAGGCTGAAGGGTCTTGCGTTGATTCCGTATTGCACTTCTGTGTCGGAACCGCGACCTTCGCCGCGAGTCCGATCTTCTTCAGTCCTTCGTAAATCACTCGTCGCTCTTCATCACCGAGTCCGCCGATGACCGCCTCCAGATCCTTCTCGTGTCGGGCGAAGATCTCTTCGATAAACGCCTTGCCGCAATCGGTAAGCTCTACGAACCGAATTCGCCGGTCGGAGTCGCAGGTTTTGCGCCGCACCAGACCGCGCTTCTCCAGCCGGTCGATCGCCGAGGTCATCGACGCGCTCGCCAGCAGTACCTTCTCTCCAATCGCCGAGATCGTCATCGGCCCCTTATGAAGCAGAACCTCCAGCACCATAAAGTCGCTAAGGCCGAGGCCTTGCGCCGTGATTGAGCCCTCGATGTAAGCACTCATCGAGCCATAAGCCCGGGCCAGAACCAGCCAAAGCCGCGGGGCTGAAACTTCGTTTTTAGCGCTTTCCAATCCCGCCATCTCAACTCCTACGATATAAGATATCTCGACATCGAAATAAGATTCAGAAAATGTCTGGATCTCAATGCCAACCTGCCCCAAATCACAAATCCAGTTGACTTACTGGCACATGTTTGCAGCCCGCGCCTTTATTTGTGCCGACTGAAAAATAAAGTTGAGAAAAGTGTCAAATTTTTAGCGTTCAAAACGCATGCGCTCAGCAACCACGTTAGTACCTTCAAGGCACCACAAATCCACCACAATTTACCATCCAAAAAACACGGTGGAAAACACAAAACCCCTGCAAAAACGCTACCCCACCGCGCTCCAAAAAACTTAATTCAAAATTCCAAAATCATCCCTCCGTATTCAGAGGCTTCCTGGCGAAGTAGTAGAGCGAAAAGGCGAGCAGAGCGAACATGACGATGCTGACCACGTTGTTGTGCAGCGGGTTATGGTCGCTGAAACGCGGGATGGAGCGGTCGGTGGCAGCTTCGTAGAGTTTGACGCAGACGCCAAGGAGTCCCACGATTCCTCCCGCAGCGATGAGCCCCGAGGCGTAGAGGCTGCCGGGAGAGACTTCGGATTCGATCGTGGCGTCGCGAGCGGTGATGGCGTTGAAGATAGGCCGGCCGCTGGGGTCAGTGTGGGTTGGGTCGGTGGGGTCGAAGCCGGGGTGCTGGGCGAGCCAGGTTTCGCGGTCCGCTTGCCAGAGAGCGAGAGAGGCGTCGTGCTCAATGCGTGCCTGCCGCGTGGCCTGGCGATGCACGACGTAATCGACCAGCCAGCGCATGACCCCGCCGACGAAGATGGCGAGTGTCGTGGCGATGCTGAGGTAGGCGCCTACCGCGAAGGTGAGGGAGCGGACGCCGAGCAGCTCGACAACGATGACGATCGCGACGCCGAGGAGCACAAGCGCCCATGGGAGTTTGCGGCTGAGGATGCCGTTAATGACGGTGGCCATGAGTCGGCCTTGCGGGGCTGCGGCCTTTTCGCTGCCGATGCCTTGAATCCACTGGATCTCGATTTCGCCGGTGGCTCGGTTGTAGAGGTATTTGCCGTCGTCGAGAGTGGAGGAACCGATGGCGTTGAGGAGGATGTACTGGCGGGCGTTGTTGATCTCTTCCTTAGCTTGATTGTCCGTGTTGTGCGAGGTGAGAGTGATTCGGTCGCCGCTGGTGAAGTTGCCGTTGTCCTGGACGCCGTCTGGGAGGTGGTCGAGCGAAAAGACGATGGGTTTGGGAAGGCGCTGGAAGGTCTCGAGGCCTTTGTTCATAGCGTTCAGCGTGGCTCCGATGGAGAAGATGGAGACGATGACGCCGATCATGATGGCGATCTGCTGCTTCCAGGGCGTGGCTCCGATGAGGTAGCCGGTCTTGAGGTCCTGCGAGGTATCGCCGGCGTTCGAGGCGGCGATGCAGACGACTCCGCCGATGGTGATGGCGAGGGCTCCGAAGGCCGGGGCGGTCCAGCCTTTGACGAGAAAGATGGCGGCGGTGGCCATCAGCGTCGCGATGGTCATGCCGGAGACGGGTGAGGCGGAGCTGCCGACGATGCCGACGATGCGTGCGGAGACGGTTACGAACAGAAAGCCAAAGACGACGACCAGGAGAGCGGCGGCGAGGTTGGCGAGTGCGCCGACCTGGGCTCCGGGGATGGGCTTGAATTGGAGGAAGAGGAACATCAGGAGGACAAGGAGGAGTGAGCCGCCGAAGACGACGATTGGAGGAAGGTCGTGCTCGATGCGGGAGGGCTGGGTTGCGGCGGTCTTGCCAGTGCCGGTTTTCTTGAATCCCTGGGTGAGTGCGCCGGCGATGGTGGGCAGGGTGCGGAGGAGGGTGATGAGACCGGCGGCGGCGACTGCACCTGCTCCCATGGGACGGACGTAGGTGCGCCATAAATCGGAGGGCGACATCTGGGTAATGAGGACGGTGCCGGGGTAGAGCGGAGCGGAGAGGTGCGAGCCGAAGAAGTAGATGGCCGGCATGAGGACGAGCCAGGAGAAGACACCGCCGGCGAGCATGATGGCGGCGACGCGGATGCCGATGATGTAGCCGACGCCAAGGTATTCGGGCGTGCAGTCGGCGCGGATGGCGGCTCCTTTGAGCAGATGCTGGGGGCCCAGGTCGAAGTCGCGGTTGGGAGTGGCGGGCCAGAGGGCAAAGAGGCTTTCGTTTTGGAAGAGGGTGTAGACGCCGCCGAGGCCGAGGCCCAGGAAGACGCGAGAGGCGAAGCTGCCGCCGCGCTCGCCGGCGATGAGGACGTCGGCGCAGGCCGTGCCTTCGGGGTAGACCAGGGTGTCGTGCTCGTCGACGATGAGTTGGCGTCGGAGGGGAATCATGAAGAGCACGCCGAGCCAGCCGCCGAAGAGGGCGAGGGCGAAGATGCGCGAAGACTCGAGGTCAAATCCTAAAAAGATGAGGGCGGGTAGGGTGAAGATGACGCCCGAGGCGATGGACTGACCGGCGTTGCCGGTGCTCTGGACGATGTTGTTTTCGAGGATGCTGGCTTTGCCGAAGGCGCGGAGGATGGAGATGGACAGGACGGAGATGGGGATCGAAGCAGCGACAGTGAGGCCGGCGCGGAGGCCGACGTAGACGGTGACGGCTCCGAAGAGGACGCCGAAGAGGCTGCCGAGGATGAGGGCGCGGGCGGAAAGCTCGGGGCGGGTCTCGGTAGTGGGGACGAAGGGCTTGAAGGTGGGCCTAGTGGGTGTGGATGTTGCCATGGTGATGCGTCTCCCGCTTGCTCGAGCTTGGTTTCAGCTTGGATGGGAGTGTATCAGCGGGAGTGCGGGCTGGGCGATTTGGCTTGGGCGGTGCGCTTTGAATTCTTAAGACGGGTAGTTGCCAAAGAACGCCTTTTTCAGGACCCAGATATTCTTTTGACATCTATTCGGAGGCCGGAACAACCATGAGGGTGATGCAGGTTTCGATTTTGGTGGCCCATGCACTCTTGCTGGTCACACTTCTATGGGTCGTGACTGCGTTTTGCGTTTATCGGTTTGGAGGACCAGCTTATGGTGTCGCGAACGGGCTCATTTCACCTGAAAACGGTCGATGGCTCACTGTAAATTTAGCGACGGAATTGAGCTTTTTAGCGATTCTTTCATGCCTCGTCATCTCTATATTTAGCTCCCTAAATCGACGTTCTTTCGCAAATTCTCGCAGCGTTGACAACCTTCTCCCTCTCCTCGTTGTTTGTGATTGTGACCACATTCTGGGCGGACCCCATAGCGATAGTTGTTCCCATCGCAAAGAGTTCGAGATATCACAGCTTTTCTGAATGGAACTGGTTAGGCTTCATATTTGGAGCTTGTTTCTTCGTTGCGTTCGCTACGAGCGCCGCGTATGTCACCTTTCGTTCTTCGCTCACCAGGCTTCGGAGTTCAAACAGTCGGTGACAATCTGGAAAGTTACTAGAAACGTCGCTTTTCGGATTAGAGTCGAGGAAGGGCCGTGTACAAGTGGAAGATGGTACGGGACATCGGCGAGGGAGAAATGTGAGTTCTGACTCTACGATCACAAGACGATGTCTTCTTAAGAATGGCGGCGTTTCCTTTGCAGCTTTTGCGACTTCGTCTTTGCTGCCAGAGCTAGCAATTAATCAGAAGGCCATTTTCCCGCCGAAACGCCCTGAACCGCCGGCCCGTAAGTTTCAGAGCGCGGCAGTCGAAGCTTTCATCGTAGAGACCAGCAGACAGATTACAGACCTGGAACTGGCGGCCATGTTTACGAACTGCTTCCCTAACACGCTCGACACCACGGTCGAGGTCGGCGAGTTTGAGGGCAAGCCGGACACGGCTGTTATCACGGGAGACATTCCGGCGATGTGGTTGCGGGATTCTTCCGCGCAGGTGTGGCCCTATCTTCCGCTTGCTGCGAAGGACGCTTCTCTGCGAAAGCTTTTGGAAGGAGTGATTCGCCGCCAGACGCGATGCCTTCTCATTGACCCCTACGCTAATTCCTTCATGGCGGACCTTAATGCTCCGCCGCTGGAGTGGAGCGTCAAGGACAAGACCGAGATGAAGCCGGGAGTCGGAGAGAGAAAGTATGAGCTGGATTCGTTGTGTTATCCGATCCGTCTTGCGCATGGCTATTGGAAGGCGACCGGCGATACTGCTCCGTTCGACGCGCGCTGGAAGAAGGCAATGCAGCTCGTGTTGCAGACTATGCGTGTTCAACAGCGCAAGGAGGGATTGGGGCCGTATCGCTTCCAACGGAGCGCAGAGAACCCAACGGACTCGCTGGTGAATGGCATCGGCAATCCGGTGAAGCCTGTCGGCCTAATCGCGTCATGTTTTCGGCCGTCTGATGACGCCTGCATCTTTCCGTTCCTGGTGCCGTCGAACCTGTTCGCTGTCACTTCTCTGCGGCAGCTGGCGGATATGGCGGCAACTATTTTGAACGACGACGGCATGGCTGCGGAGGCGCGAGCGCTCGCGAAGGAGGTGGAGACGGCGCTTCGTCAGTACGCGATCGTCGACACGGCCGCTGGCTCGATCTGGGCGTATGAGGTGGACGGCTACGGCGGCCGTGTGTTGATGGACGACGCAAATGTGCCGAGCCTGCTAGGGCTTCCGTATCTGGAGAGCTCGCCTGATGCGGCGTTATATGCGCGCACGCGGAGCTTTGTTTGGAGCGAGAGAAATCCATGGTTCTTCAAGGGAAAAGCGGGCGAAGGTATTGGCGGGCCGCACATCGGCCGCGACATGATCTGGCCGATGTCGCAGATCATCTTCGCTCTCACCAGCAACTCCGACCTTGAAATCGTTCGCACGATCCGGATGTTGCAACGTTCGTCGGCAAACTCCGGTTTCATGCATGAGAGCTACAACAAGGACGATCCCACGCGGTTCACGCGGTCGTGGTTCGCGTGGGCGAATACGCTCTTTGGTGAGCTGATCGGCAAGATAGTTCGCACCAAACCGCAGTTGCTTCGGTTATAACAACCAGAGCCGACGGTGCTGTGCGGTTACTCCGTAATATCCAATGCCTTGACCAGCCGATCGATAAGAGGAATTTGAGTCGACTTGATGCGCTCTTTGGCTTTGTCGACGGAAAACCACGCGCCACGATCCGTTTCAGGAATTTCGATCAGACGACCCGACCGCGGGGGCCACTCCACTTCACAATAATTGCTGATCATTTTTTCGGGGTCGCAATCGCCTTCGAAAGCCCATGCGGAGACGATCTTTCCGCCTGCCTGCTTGATCGAGCCCAGATCGAGAAAACACTCGGGTACGGGAAAGCCCGTTTCCTCATGAAATTCACGTTTCGCCGCCTCCAAGGGCAGCTCGCCGTCAAGGTATTCGCCTTTGGGAATGGTCCATGTTCCGTGGTCTTTTTTTGCAAAGAAGGGGCCGCCTGGGTGAACCAGGAAGACCTCCAGACTGGGCGGCCGCCGCCGATACATCATCAGACCTGCACTGCGTCTTGGCACGAGAGATAACCCCAACTCAGTATAGGGATGGAGGTCAAACTGACGCGCCTCCGGTTCCCGTCTCCACCGGTGCTTTGCGTGAGGCGGTAAGGCGGCGGCGAAGCAGTACGGCAATGGCGCAGGCCATAAGGAAGAGCATGGGGCCGGTGAAGAGGAAGCGGTCGGTGATCCACCTGTCGTCGAGCAGGCCGGATGTCTGCGCGTAGAGCGGGCCGAAGAAGCGTTCGATGCG
>JAOAPF010000035.1 GCA_025462755.1 Edaphobacter sp. | reverse complement strand
CTCAGCTTTACCGCGCCTAAGCAGGATGACGCGCCGTTCGACGAATACATCTCCGACCCTTCGAAGCCCGTGCCCTTTCGGGCGCGCCCCATTCAACCCGTCGGCTACGACAACGGCCTTACCTGGCCGAACTGGCTCGCCGACGACCAGCGCGAAGCATCCGGCCGCACAGACGTCGCCGTCTTCACCTCGGACGTGCTCACCACCTCGGTAAAGATCAGCGGCCAGCCCGTCGCCAACCTCATCGCCTCCACCAGCGGAACCGACTCCGACTGGGTCGTCAAGGTCCTCGACGTCTACCCCGACGAAGTCGCCGGCCAGCCGAAGATGGGGGGCTACCAGTTCATGGTCTCCGCCGACATCTTCCGCGGCCGCTACCGCGAGAGCCTCGAAAATCCAAAGCCAATCGCTTCGGGCCAGCCGCTCCTCTACAAGTTCAATCTGCCACCCGCAAACCACGTTTTTCTACCCGGCCACCGCATCATGGTACAGGTGCAATCCAGCTGGTTCCCGCTCTACGACCGTAATCCTCAGACCTTCATCCCGAACATCTTCTGGGCCAAACCGCAGGACTATCGCAAGGCGGAGCAGCGCATCTACCATGGGCCCGGGCAAGCCAGCTTCATCGAACTTCCCGTCGTCGCAAAGCCGTGAGCACAAGAACTTAGGGCAGACTTGCGACGCAAACCTGAGACGCGTAATCTTAAGCACAGACCCAGGAGATCGCTGGGACAGGTGGTATCCGGCCAAAGTCGAGCGAAGTCCGGCGACACGCGGTGGAACTGCACTGGAGATTACGATGAGTTTGACCACGTTCTCTACGGAACGAACCGGCCCGCGGGTAGGGCGCGATGCTGACGTTCCCACTAAAGTTACAGCCCCTTCTTTATTGCAGAAAAAGCTATTGCGGCAGCCGATCACCGCGGTGACCGCATACGACTACGCGAGCGCCCGACTCGTCGATGAAGCTGGGCTGGATGTTGTGCTCGTAGGCGACTCGCTCGCCATGGTGATGCAGGGTCACGAGAACACGTTGGCCGTAACGATGGACGAAATGCTGCTGTACACGCGCGGTGTTCGACGCGCACTGCGACGTGCTCTTCTGGTGGCGGACATGCCTTTTGGCAGCTACCAGACCGACGATCGCGAAGGTGTCGCGAACGCTGTCCGCTTCGTGAAGGAGGCCGGAGCCGAGGCAGTAAAGCTAGAAGGCGGACGTGAGCGGAAAGACCTTGTGCGACGAATGGTTGATGCAGAGATTCCGGTAATGGGACATCTCGGCCTTACCCCGCAGAGCGTGCACCGCATGGGCGGATACAAGGTACAGGGCAAGACGATGGAAGCGATCGACGAGCTGCGCACCGATGCACTCGCGCTTGAAAATGCAGGCTGTTTTGCGCTCGTGTTGGAGGGTGTGCCGCGAGAGTTGGCCAGGATCGTCACCGAGGAGCTGACAATTCCTACTATCGGCATCGGCGCAGGACCGGACTGCAACGGGCAGATTCTGGTGCTGCACGACATGATGGCAATGACGTTTTCGCCACCGGCCAAGTTCGTAAGACGGTACGCCGATGTGGCGGGATTGATGCGAAAAGCATTGGCAGAGTATCGTCAAGACGTAGAGGCCAGGACCTTCCCATCGGACGCAGAGAGCTACCATCTCTCGCGGGAGATGCGGGGGCTCATGGGTGTCCAAACCGAAGCCGTGGGGTAGAGCAGAAAGCAATCTGACCCGGGGGAATCGGCACTCTTCAAAGAAGTTGTGTGCCGATCAATGCCTTCCGAGGGAAGGGACGTTTGTGAATTGGAAACGTGAGGGGTGGAACTTTTGTGCGAGTTGTAAAAACTATTCAGGAGGTGCGGAGCATTTGTCGCGAGCTGCGGATGAGAGGCTCCCTGCTGGGGTTTGTGCCTACGATGGGAGCCCTGCATGAAGGGCACCTGTCCTTGGTGCGACGCGCGCGGTCGGAGTGCGATGCGGTAGTTGCTTCGATCTTTGTGAACCCGCTTCAGTTTGCGCCGGGCGAGGACTTTGCAAAGTATCCTCGGACATTTGAGGCAGACTGTAGATCGCTGCAGATGGAGGGAGTAGACGTTTTGTTCGCTCCGGACGTGGCGGAGATGTATCCAAACGGCTCAGTGACGACCGTGACTGTGTCAGAAATAGGAGATCGATTGGATGGATCTTCGCGGCCAGGACACTTTACCGGCGTAGCAACCGTTGTGGCAAAGTTGTTCCATGCGGTGGCGCCCACACGGGCCTACTTCGGACAGAAGGATGCAGCCCAGCTTGCGGTACTGCAACAAATGGTTCGAGATTTGAACTTCGACGTCGAGCTGGTGGGTTGCGTCATCGTGCGGGATTGGGACGGACTCGCACTGAGCAGCAGGAACAAATATCTGAGCGGCATAGAACGAAGGCACGCGCGGGTGTTACACCGAACACTGCTGCAGCTGCAAGGAATGATCGCGGAAGGAGAGCGGCAAAGCACCGCGCTGGTGCGAGGGGGGATGGAAACTCTAAAGGCTGAGGCTGGAATACGGGTGGATTATTTCGCAATTGTAGACGCAAATACTTTGCTTCCTGTGACGTCTGCCGAGACAGGTACCCTTGTTGCAGTAGCGGCGTATGTCGGAAGCACGCGCCTAATCGATAACTTTCTTGTGGCCTAGACATTTCGATTTAGAAAAGTCCGGCTCTATCCCGTAACTTGTCGATGGTTGTCGGGTCTAGACGGTTGACTCCTTCGGGTGAAAAAGCTACCGAGGATTCGCCTCGCACGCATAGAGAATCTTCCAAAGGAATTGCACGGAAGTATCATGCGTCCCCCCGGAATAGGGAGTGTTTCACTCTCACCCTTTAGTAACAATTATTTGCACCAGCTTCCCCGATTTTTCCTCTTATACACTGATGAAAGACGGACGCCCGCCGACAGAGCTAGAAAAGACACAGTGTGAGAAAGAAGCAAATTCGGATGCCAGGCACCTCAATCCACGAACTCGCGATGGCAGAGATAGAGCGGCTTTCCCGAAGGGGATTCCAGCAACTCTCTCTGCCGGAGCCTCTTGAGAGCGGCTTTGAGCAATCGACTTTTGTTCAGCGCGCAGCTCGTCTCTGGGTTGAAGGTCTGATTGCGATTGGGTTCTTCAATATTTACATCATCGCGGATTACTTTATTCGGGGCGGTGTTTCCTGGTTTCCATTACAGCTACGCCTGTGCATCGTTACCCCAATAGCCTTGCTGATCAATGTCAGCATGCGTTGGAGTCCGAATAAACTCTATCGCGAAACCAGTATTGCGCTGGCGAGCTGTCTTATAGGAGTGACGCACCTTTACCTTGAAAGCAATACGAATGCCACCTCATCAGCCTATGCCCAGGTAGGACTGATCGTCACTGTGATCTTCGCAAACGTTGTGATGCGGCTGCAGTTTACGTATGCCTTCTCTACATCGGCATTTTTGCTGGCAAGCGATCTGGTCTTCATTCACCAGGATCACTTCTTGAATGCCTCGGAGAAGTTGCTTGGAATCACGTTAGCTGTTTGTGCCATCTTGATGACCGTGGTCGCCAATTACAGCGTCGGGCGTGAAGAACGCCTCGGATACCTGATGCGACTCCGCAGCGAGATACAGACTCAAGAGCTGTCTTTCCTAAATGTCGAGTTGCAAAAGATTTCTTACATTGACAATCTGACTGGCCTTGCTAATCGACATTCTTACGAGTTGCAGTTCGCAAAATTCTGGCGAGAGGCTGTTGATGCCGGGACTTGCCTCTCTGCCATCGTCATCGACATCGATCACTTCAAGATTACGAACGACACCCGCGGGCATCTTTATGGCGACCGCGTGCTGGTTCGCGTCGCTTCACTGCTGTTACAGAGCCTGCGTTGCAAAGACGATTTCGCTGCTCGATTTGGTGGCGAGGAGTTTGTGGTCTTGCTTCCCGGGGCAACGCAGGAGGGCGCGACGATCGTCGCCGAGCGAATCCGCAAACTTGTTGAAGTTGCCGGATCTCCTGCGTTGCCGGAACCGGGCAGTCACCCTCGGCTGTCGACGGTGAGTTGCGGTGTAGCGTCCTGTTGGCCGAGCGATTCCAACTGTCAGGATGATCTGCTTGACTCTGCCGATAAGGCACTCTACCAGGCTAAGGCGGCCGGTCGTAATCGGGTTTGCTGCGGGGGATTAACGACCACGGTCAGGAAACGGCTCTCTGCCGAGAGGCGAGTATTACGCGGTCTGCCGAAGGGCGACTCTGGTTCGTGGGCCACGGTTGATTAGCTGATCCGAACTAAAGGGTCGTCGCCGCCTACGTATTCCAAACGGTGGCGAATGCACCGGCTTAAGGCCGACTCCATATTATTCAGGCGTCGGAAGACGCACCCGCCATTCCACCTGATGTGGTAAATTGCCGCTACACGAAAAGTTACAGGATTAATCGCTCCGGAGGACACTTTCCTTGTCACTCAAAATCACAGGTCTGTCCAAGACCTATCCAAATGGCGTGAAAGCGCTCAAAGATCTCACACTGACCATTGGCAACCACATGTTCGGATTGCTTGGTCCCAACGGAGCAGGCAAGAGCACTTTGATGCGGACGGTCGCCACGTTGCAGGACCCCGACTCGGGTACGGTCCAGCTCGATGAGCTCAACGTTCTGACTCAAAAAGATGAAGTACGCAAAGTTCTCGGTTATCTGCCGCAGGAGTTCGGGGTCTATCCCAAGATGTCGGCACTGGATATGCTTCACCACCTCGCAATCCTCAAAGGCATCACGAACAAGACCGAGCGAACCCAGATGGTCGAGGCACTTCTGCAACAAACAAACCTATGGGACGCCCGCAAGAAGTCACTTAGCACCTACTCCGGCGGGATGAAGCAGCGTTTCGGAATCGCTCAGGCTCTGCTCGCCGATCCCAAGCTTATTATCGTGGACGAGCCGACCGCGGGTCTCGATCCTGCCGAGCGGAATCGCTTTCTCAATCTTCTAAGCTCGATCGGGTCGAATGTGACTGTCATTCTTTCAACCCACATCGTTGACGACGTCCGCGAGCTTTGCGCCCGCATGGCTATCATCTCCAACGGTGAGTTGCTCCTTGAAGGCGCGCCGTCGGAGGCCCTCGATTCTCTTGTCGGTAAGATCTGGTCAAAAGTAGTCGCTACCGACGATGAGCTCCGCGCTCTCGAAGGTACCTTCAACGTCATCTCCACTCACCTTATCGGCGGCCTTCATGAGATTCGCGTCTACGCCGACTCCAGTCCCGGGGACGGCTTTCGTCCCGTCGAGTCCGGTCTCGAAGACGTTTATTTCCTGAACCTTGCCGGCCAAGCAAAAAACTGACCCAGCACAGGAGACACCGACATGGCAATGTTCTGGGAGTTCTTTACCTTTGAGCTAAAATTTCGCTTCAAAAACATCTCAACGTATGTTTACTTTCTTCTCTGGTTTACCTTTAGTTTCCTATGCGTCGCCAGCGAGAGCTTCGGTCCTATCGGTAACAACAACGGCAAAATTTTACTGAATGGTCCCTACGCAAATATCTACAACGACATCGGCATCAGCTTCTTCGGTTTGATCGTTATCGCGGCGATCTTCGGCACCTCTATCCTGCGCGACTTCCAGCGCGATACGATTCAGATACTCTTCACCAAACCCATCTCAAAGTTTGCCTACCTTGGTGGTCGTTGGGCCGGCTCTTTTGTCGCCACCGTCTTCGCGTTTTCAGGACTGCTTTTTGGCGAGTTTCTCGGCACCTTCGCCCCCTGGGCTGACCACTCCCGCATCGGTCCCAACCATCTTTCCTGGTATCTGCAGCCGTTCTTTTCCATCGTTGTCTTCCAGATTTTCTTTCTGGGTTCTCTTTTCTTCCTTGTTGCTGCTCTCTCTCGCAAGATCTTCATCGTCTACCTGCAGGGCGCGGCAATTTTCATGCTCTACCTTATCGGTGTGAATGCTTTCGGAGCCACGCGATCACTAGAGCACTTCTGGTCCGGTATCCTCGACCCCGTCGGCTTTCTGTACAGTGACGCCATCGCTCGCTATTGGACCGTAGTGGAGCGCAACTCACAACTCTTCTCCTGGTCGGCACACGCTGCCTCGGGTGTTTTCCTCTACAACCGCTTGCTGTGGGGATCGGTCGGACTGGTTTCGCTCGTGGCGGCGTGGAAGCTGTTCCCAATGTCGGTCGAAACGCTCACTGCCCGCATCAGTGGCAAACAAGCGGCTCGGGCGAGAGAACAAGAGCTTGTAGAAGCCAAGCCCCGACGTAGTCTAGTTGCTGCCAGACTTCCCTCTATCCACCGGGTCTTCGGACCCGGAACCACCTTCCTACAACTCGCCTCGCTTACCCGTCTTCGCGTCTTCAATATCGTGCGCGAGATTCCCTTCTGGGGCATTCTCATTCTGATGGCTGGACTGGCCATCAACAATGGCCACTTCGCTGGCCGCCTCGCCGATCGAAATGTTTGGCCCGTCACCTACCTCATGCTCCAGTCGGTCGAAGGCGGAGCGCAGCTCTTCTTCTACATCGTGGCCACACTTTATGCTGCCGAACTCATCTGGCGAGAGCGCGACACTCACTTCTCCGGCATTCACGACGCGCTACCGATCAGCGAAACTACCGACTGGTTCTCGAAGCTCTTCGCTCTGTGTTTCGTCGAGTTCGTTCTGCTTACGATTACCGGCCTTTGCGGCATCCTCATGCAGACTATCGCTGGCTATCATCACTACGAGTTGTTCCAGTATGTCAAAGAGCTTTACTTCGTTACCTTCCCCCAGGTCCTTACCTTCGTCTTGTTCGCGCTCTTTGTCCAGACGGTAGTCTCCAACAAATTTATCGGGCACGGAGTCGTCATCGGCATTTTCGTCATTTCGCCGATCCTTTATAACTTCGGCCTCGAAAACACACTCTATCTGGTAGGCAGCACGCCGCCTTATACCTATTCGGACATGAACGGCTACGGGCATTTCGCGCCTGCGCTCTTTTGGTCAATAACATATTGGCTCTCGATAACGGCTATCCTGGCCGTCGTGTCCATCGCGCTCGCCCGCCGCGGCTCCGATGACGCGTGGCCTGCGCGCTTCAGTCTCGCCGCGGCTCATTCCCGTAGCCACGGTCTTACTGCTCATCGCCTCGGGCAGTGGAGCATGGTATTTCTACAATGCTCATATCCTAAACGAATACCTGACTGCCAAGGACCGCCGCAACATACAAGCCAAATACGAGCGTGACTGGAAGAAATATGAAAATTTTCCGCAGCCCAAGGTTGTCGCTGTCGATGCCAATATCAACATCTACCCCGAACGCCGCTCCTTCGACGGCACCGGCCACTTCGTCCTGCAGAACAAGACTGCGCAACCCATTAGTCAAATTCACATTACCAACCAGTTCCAGTCGGTCTCGAACGTTCAGTTCAGCCGCCCCTTTCATGTTCTATCCTCCAGCCCCCGCAATCTTTACTCCATTTACGAGTTGGCAACCCCACTCGCACCAGGTGACAAGCTCGATGCTACCTTCAACGTCGGTCATACGAGCCGTGGCTTCAAGGATGGCAATGAACGTCCTGAACTCGCATACTCTGGAACTTTCTTCGACTCGAATTACTTTCCCACAATCGGTTACGACAACAGCATCGAACTTGACGATCCTCGTCGCCGGCGCGAGGAGCATCTACCCGACCAGGAACTTCTTCCGCATCGCGGGGACCCGCTCGGGACAGTCACTAGCCTGTTCACACCCAACTCCGACTGGATTACCTATCGCACCACGGTCAGCACTTCTGATTCGGATTCCGAAGGCCGATCCCAGATGGCGATCTCTCCCGGCTATCTGACTCGAGAATGGCACGAGAACGGCCGCCACTATTTCAGTTATGACATGGGCGATGTCAAAACCCTCGACTTCTACGCCTTCATCTCAGCCCGCTATGGAGTGAAGCGTGAGATATATCAGGGCGCTGCAAACCCGGTAGCCATTGAGGTCTATCACATCCCAGCCCATGTCTACGACGTGGACGATATGATCGCCGCTTCCAAAGCTGGCCTCGCCTACTACGAAAAGAACTTTAGTCCATTTCAGTTCCGCCAGTATCGAATTCTCGAGTTTCCACGCTACCGCACCTTCGCACAATCGTTTCCCAACACGATTCCGTTCTCTGAGGGCATAGGCTTCATTGGCCGTCTGGAAAAGCCAACTGATATTGACTTCACTTACTTTGTCACAGCGCATGAGCTAGGCCACCAGTGGTGGGCCCACCAGCTCATCGGCGCACGTGTCGAAGGCTCAAACATGCTCTCCGAAACCCTCGCCGAATACTCCGCCCTAATGGTGATGAAGCAAAAATATGGCAGCGACAATATGCATCGCTTCCTGAAGCACGAACTCGATCAATATCTCCGCGGACGCGCCGGTGAGATCCGCAAGGAACGTCCGGTCGTACTCGTCCAAAATGAACCGTACGTCTGGTATCAAAAGGGCGGTCAGGTCATGTACACCCTTGCTGACTACATCGGTGAAGACAAACTCAACCTCGCACTCCACAACTTCCTCATGCAATATCGGTACGCCAACGCGAACAACTCGCAGAGCGGCCCTTATCCCGACACACGTCAATTCGTTGATGCGCTACGCAGCCAGACGCCTCCTGAACTGCAGTACTACATCACCGATGCTTTTGAGTCCATCGTTCTGTACGACAACAAGACGGTGACCGCCACCGTCACCCAGCAGCCAGACAAGAGGTATAAGGTGATCCTTTCCGTTCAGTCTCGCAAGGTGAAGTCAGATGGCAGTGGAAACGAGACCCCGATGGCACTGAACGATTACATCGACATTGGCGTTTTTAGTGGTAAGAAGGATGAGGAGAAGCCACTCTATCTCAAGAAGGAAAAGATCACTCAGGCGAACCAGACCTTTGAAATTGTCGTTGACCAGATGCCTGCGCGTGCCGGCATAGATCCGTATAACAAACTCATCGATAGAATTCCCGACGACAACATACTAGACGTTGCTAAACAGTGAATAACGTGTGGTTTCTTTGCACCTGCCGGGAGGCCGCGGAACCTCCAACCGTCCCGCCCTCCATGTCTAGGGGAGAGCGAAGGCAATATATGCAACGCCTTGTGGTCCTTTCGGATTTCTTGACCCGCTGGTGGCAATAACAACATATTGTTTGCCGTCGATCATGTAAGTAGATGGAGTAGCCATCCCAGCATAGGGGAGTTTACCTTCCCACAAAAGCCGGCCCGTCTTCGCGTCGAAAGCGCGTAGCTTGCGGTCATAGATCGTCGCTCCGATAAACAACACCCCACCAGCCGTCAGAATGGGGCCACCGTAGTTCTCAGACCCCGTGTTCGTCATTCCCTTTGCTGCAAGCTCAGGGTACTGGCCCAGCGGAACTCTCCAAAGGTAGTTACCCGTATTTAGGTCAATTGCATTCAGGGTTCCCCACGGAGGAACGACAGCCGGGTAGCCATCGGGATCGAGGAACTTTCGATATCCGGTGAAGTGATATTTGAGTGCGGCTGCGGAGGTCTGGCCGGCGAGTTCCCGACGACTGCCGCCCGCCGAAGCTGGGTTGGATGGCGCGCTAGTCGAATCCTCCAGAAAATCAAGCAGATGCGCAAGCTGCGCATCCCTCAGGTTCGGGAAACCAACCATTCGCCCCTTGCCGTTGTGGATGATCTCACTGATCTGGGGCCGCGAGAGCCTTGTTTGAATATGCATTAGAGAGGGAAAAGCCGGCGGATTTCCCCGACGGTCGCCAGCATGACAGAGAGCGCATTGAGTTTGATACGTGAGTTCTCCGGCGCTGGCCTCTTTGTTTGCTGTCAGGGCGCCGGTCCAGGGCAAATCGTTAGCATTGATATAGATCACACCCGAGTGAGGATTGACTGCCGGACCTCCCCATTCGCCGCCACCATCGAACCCCGGAAAAACCACAGTCTGCTTGTCGAGTGATAAGGGGACGAAAAGACCATCGCTCTGAAAGACCTTGAACTGTTCCAAGGCCCATGTGTGAGCTTCAGGAGTTCGAGTGCTGAGCATGTCCGCTGTCAAACGTTGGCGAGCGAAGGGCAACGGTACAAGCGGGATCGGCTGGGTGCGGGCTGACACCTCGCCAGGAACGTCTGAGGCAGGGAATGATCGCTCCTCGATAGGAAAGAGCGACTTACCAGTAACGCGGTCAAAGACGAAGACGAACCCCTGCTTAGTCGTTTGGGCAACTCCGTCCACCATTTTGCCTTCGTGTCTGACAGTTATCAGCGCGGGCGGAGATGGAAAATCCCTATCCCAGATGTCGTGATGCACACCTTGGAAGTGCCAAAGCATTTTGCCCGTTTTGGCGTCGAGTGCGAGCAAAGTGTCAGCGAAAAGATTGTCACCGACTCTATCGGCGCCATAGAAGTCCGACACCGCAGAACCAGTCGGCACATACACAATGCCACGCGCCTCGTCGACCGACATGCCCGTCCAATTATTGGCCGCACCAGCAGTCTTCCAGGCACCTTCAGGCCATGTTTCATAACCCTTTTCACCGGGATGAGGAATCGTGTGAAAGCTCCAGGCGAGCTTACCGGTGCGGACGTTATAGGCGCGAATTCCCCCGTGCGGGGCTGGATTGGTCTCAGGGGCGCGAAAGCCGAGGATCAGCAGGTCGTGGTAAAGCACGCCAGGGGTGGTCAGCGCGACTGTGTTTTGCTTGTAATCCGAGCCCAAATGTTTGCGCATGTCGAGCCGGCCATTCTCACCAAAGTCTCTGATCGGCTTGCCCGTAGCCGGATCGAGTGCATAGAGAAAGTTCATGATGTAGGCGAATAGCCTGGATTGTTTGCCATCGCTCCAGTAGGTGAACCCACGACTCGGCTGGCGTCCGATGATTCCGGAGTTGAACTGCCAAAGTTCTTTGCCGGTCGCTCCGTCAAGCGCGAAGACCTGCAGCGTGGGACCGTAACCGTAGAGAGCACGTCCAATCATCAAAGGGTTGGTTTGCACTCCGCCCTCAATGCCAGCATCGAATTGCCACGCTTGCTCCAGGCGCTGCACGTTTTCAGTCGTGATCTGATTTAGCGGGGAGTAGTGGTCACCTGTGACGCCGCCGTTATACGTGGCCCAATCTGCTTGCAACTCCGGATTTCCTCGTTTACCCTTAGCGGCAACCTGGGCGGCGTAGCTCGGAGAATGCCACGCACCAAGCCACAGCGCGGTTGCTGCGATAGCGGAGACTGCCACGATCGCGCAAGCACGAACTGCCCCAATAAGTTCATTTCGCATGTTTTGTGATATCCAATGCTCAGACAATCGCAACACCAGCTGAATCAGCATCCTCAACAGTATCCCTACATGTCTGCAACATCAACGTGGATCTACTTGCCGATGCAGAACTTGCTGAAGATCAGGTTAAGGATGTCATCGCTCGTTGTGGTGCCGGTGAAGGCGTCGAGTGCATTGAGGGCTTCGTAGAGGTCGAGGAGAATGATCTCGTGGGGGATGGTCGCTGCTGCTTGTTGTATTCGGCCGAGGGCCGCCAGTGCCGCCGAGACCGACCGCTGCTGGCGCAGATTTGTGAGTAGGGCAGTTTCTATGGTTGGAGCTTCTCTAGTAAGGAGAGAAAGGATGGCGCCGCGTAATTCAGAGATACCAGCTCCGGTCAGAGCGGAGGTTCTAACGGCCGGGTAAGTGACAAGTTCTAATAGGTTTGCAGCCGGTGAGAGATCTTGTTTGTTGAGGACGATGAGGAAGGGACGGCTTGCTAAGGCGGCTATGGCTGCCTCGTCCTCCTGGTGAACCGTTGTGGTGGCATCGAGGACCAGCAGAACTACGTCGGCTTCGGCCATGGCTTCCCGGGATTTTGCAATGCCTATTGATTCGGCTTCGTCGGTAGACTCGCGGAGACCTGCAGTATCGACGAGTTCTACAGGTATGCCCTCCAAAGAGACGCGTTCGGTGACCAGGTCGCGGGTGGTGCCTGGGGTCGCGGTGACGATTGCTCGATCGCGCTCGATGAGGCGATTGAAAAGGGAGGACTTACCCACATTCGGGCGGCCTATGATGGCGAGGGTGAAGCCCTCGCGGATAATGCGGCCGTAAGTGAAGGTTCGTTCGAGGGCCGCCAGGGGGGCTTGAATTGCCTGTATTTGTGCGGTGATTTCGTTGGCGGGGAGGAGATCGATGTCGTCTTCGGCGAAGTCAATGCCGGCTTCAAGGGCGGCGATCAGGGCTATAAGTTGTTGTTTTATCGGCGTGATATGGCGGGATAGCGAGCCGCCTAGCTGCTGGGCGGCGATGCGGGCCTGATGGAGGGTGGTGGCTTCGATGAGGTCATTAACTGCTTCAGCTTGAGTGAGATCGAGGCGGCCGGAGAGGAAGGCTCGCTGGGTGAATTCGCCGGGTTCGGCGAGGCGGGCTCCGGCGGCGAGGCATTGGCGTAAGAGGTGGTCGAGGAGAACGGGGGAGCCGTGGGCGGCGATTTCTACGATGTCTTCGGAGGTGTAGGAGTGGGGGCTTTGGAACCAGGTGACCACGGCTTCGTCTAGTGTTTCGCCTGTGCTATCAAGGATTTCGGCGAAGCGGGCTCGAGCGGGCGCCAGGGGGTGACGGAGCTTTAAAACGGGCTCGGCAATGGTTCGGGCGGCAGGGCCGGAGAGGCGCACGATGCCGATGCCGCCGCGGCCCGGGGGGGTGGAGATGGCGACGATGGTGTCTTCGAATTCACTCAAGGGAAAGCGGGTCACCTGGGTTTTCCTATGGTAACGGGAGAAAAAAATGTTGGCGTGGTGAAAGGGTGTTTTTGCAGGGTTTTTCGCAGAAAGTGGTGTGCAGAACGTGGTTTTTTGATGGTGAGAACGTGGTGGATTGGTGGTGAAACGTGGTGAGAAAACGTACCTTTTTTGACAGCTAAAAATATGCCACTTTTTTAGGATTTATTTCTTGGAAAATCTAATGTCGGAGGTTTGGAGATTTCGCGAAGAGATTCTGGCTAGGAGTAATGAGCGATAACGACGGGTGCTGGATGGCTGTATCCGGAGCCGCCCTTTTTGAAAGAGGTTGGGCATGGTCAATGACGATAGGATTACCTCTCTCTGCGCAACATTATGCACAAATCCTAACGAGAACTTCGTTATCTTACTGGAGGCATTGGCATTCTCTGTGGTTATCAAAGTGCACTAGCTTCTCTCGGAGTCATCTCCAAAAATTTACCTCCAGGAGCACGCAAGTGAATACTTTGAAGCTTGCAGCAGTTCTTGCGGTTGGAAGTCTCATTCCAGCCGCCGCGTTCGCCGCACCAATTCTCGTGACTAACAACAGCAGTGCCGGTTGGGTACAAATCGGCAGCTCAACTACCTTTGGGCTTCCAGCCAACCTGATCGGTATCGGCTGCGGCTCAGAAAATGAAACCTCCTGCGAACCAGTCGGAGTCTTCGACTTCAACGTTTTGTTCAATAGCACGGGTGTGTTGAACATGCTGGATGCAGAAGGAGGGATAGGCGATCAGATTCACTTTTTCAACGTTGGCGGACACGGTGAGGTCACTTTTTCAAGCGATCCCAATGTGGGTACGCTCCCGGGCGGCACGACACTTTGCACCGAGGGTGTTAATGGATGCGTACAGGCATTCACCATAACGGCTAGCGATGGAACGGTCATCACGCTGACTGCAGCCAGCGATGGCGAGAATGTCTTCGACCCGTTTGGCTTGAACGCTGACAGCAGTGATGAACTTCAGATCACCAGCGGAGCGGTCATCACTCCTACGGTACCAGAACCGAGCAGCCTGATCCTTTTGGGAACGGGCGTTCTCGGGCTGGCCGCGAGCGTCCGCCGTCGCCTGGTGAAGTAAGAGAGTTGGGACGGGACGCAAAATAGATAGAACCTTCGAGAGATGCAGAGCGCTGGATTGAGGCTTTGCATCTCTCTTGTTGTTTGGAGCTAATAGTCGCAGTGATGCAGTAACGGTTCAAATACAGAGACCAGATAGAATGTTGGGCGTCGAAGAAGATGTCAATTTGACGAGGTGAAGATGAACTGGAGATTGGCGCTGTCTGGATGTTTGTTGCTTGGCTGCATGGGTGTGGCTTCGGCGCAGGAGAACTACTTTGATAACTGGCCTGCGGGGGTGGCGCCGCAGGAAGTGGGCAAACATTTGGCTGAGCACTTTGTTACGAGTCCGCACCAGTATACGAAGACGATTCACTACTCGGAGGTTTGTGCGTGGTATGGGGCGCTGACGTTTGCGCAGCTGACGCATGATGATGGGTTGCGTGATGCGTTGATCAAGAAGTTTGAGCCGTTGATGCCGGGTGGGGCGGAGGCCGACCGTACTCCGTTGCGGCGGCATGTGGATGATTCGATCTTTGGGGTGGTTCCTCTGGAGATTGCGATTCAGACGAAGGATCCAAAGTACCTGGCCGAGGGGCAGAAGTGGGCGGACCGGCAGTGGGAGAATGCGCAGCCGGATGGGTTGTCGGGGGAGACGCGGTACTGGATCGACGATATGTATATGTTGACGATGCTGCAGCTCGAGGCTTATCGCGCGACGGGGGACAGGAAGTATCTGGACCGGGATGCGAAGGAGATGGTGGCGTATCTGGATAAGCTGCAGCAGCCGAATGGACTGTTCTATCACGCTCCGGATGTGAAGTACTTCTGGGGGCGCGGGGATGGATGGGTGGCGGCGGGGATGGCGGAGATGCTGCGGTCGTTGCCGGAGAACCATCCGGATCGGGCGCGGATTTTGAAGGGGTACCGGCTGATGATGAGCGCTTTGCTGAAGTACCAGGGCAAGGATGGGATGTGGCGGGAGCTGATCGACAAGGATGATGCGTGGCCGGAGAGCTCAAGCTCGGCGATGTTCAGCTTTGCGATGATTACGGGCGTGAAGCATGGATGGCTGGATGCGAAGATGTATGGGCCGGCGGCTCGGAAGGGCTGGATCGCGGTGGTGGGGTATGTGGACCAGAACTACGATGTGACGCAGGTTTGCGAGGGGACGGGGAAGAAGGACGATCTGGCTTACTACTATCAGCGGAAGCGGAGGACCGGGGATTTTCATGGGCAGGCTCCGGTGATGTGGGCGGCTAGTGCGTTGTTGCGGGATGAGAAGTAGGTACGATTGGCGCGTAGCGCGAATGTCCACCTTAGGCGCCAAAGGCCGCGGCGAAGATGGGGCACCCAGCTTTTGTGTTTGCGTTTCAAGCGTTGGCGAAGCGACACACGTCTACAGCGAGAGATGAGAGCGAATTTCCGAGCCTTCCGTCGCTGCGCTTCTGAAAGAATTGATTAAACGTCGCGTGACTGCCTTTTTGGAGGTGCTCATTCTTTTGCAGCGAGCGACCATTTCGCTGCTTGTGTCAGTCGATTCGGATGGATCTTTGTGCACCTTCAACCATGCACGAAGGCTGAATGCGTTCATGCAAATGCAAAACACATTCGCAGGGATAAAGCCATACTGCGAGGTGTGCAACCCGATCACACAGACGATGAGACTGTTGACGCCCGAAACAACAAGACCGGTCCACATCTTTCTTCCGAGGAGGATCGTCGCAACGACGGTGAGTAGACACGATAGATAGTCCAACCGGAACATCGCCACGGGGGGCCTCCGATCTTGATTGCTGCCAGCCATGTGTAAGGCAATTGCGTGCCCAAGGCGCGGCGCTTCCACGCGAGAAGCGGTTAGTGGCGGAGGGTAAAGAGTTAGCTAAAGAACAAGCAGGGTTTGCGGATGTCGCATGAGGGTAGGTGATGACGTGACGATGACGAGATGTCGTCATTGTGTCGTCAGCTAGACAGGCTCGCAGGCAGGGAGCGGGATTCGATAGCTGACCTTGTCGCCAATCGGCACCGGTTCCGGCGAAATAGCTGATGCCGATCATATTGCCGTTCGACCAGGGTTGCTGTGCGGCCCGCTCGACGAGGTTCCTACATGTCCCGGCATTCCTGCCCGTCAAAAAAGCCAAAGGCGCCACCCGAACCACTGGTGCCCCTGCAATTGGCGATTACATGGACGTGGCCACGCGGGACGAGGAAGGTCTCCCTTATAATCCGATGCATTCAGCGCCGGGGAAGGAGATTCTAAATCACGATGAGTCAGGCTCAGATCTGGAAGGGTTCCGCTTTCACTATCGAACGCAAAGAGGGCAAGGCTCCGGGCACGGTGATCTTTCATCTCTCCGGACCGTTCACAGCGCGCGACATGTATGGCTCGCTAACGCCCAATGCGCTCCGCAGTATGTTCAATTTCGAATCGATGTCGAGCGAGGAGTTGCCGGCCGTAAACATCTTCGACCTGAGCGACGTTCCGTACATGGATTCTATGGGCCTGGGCATGATCGTCACGCAGTACGTCCGGTGCCAGGGCAAAGGGATCCGGTTCATCGCCGCTGGAATGAGCCCTCGCGTCCTGGAGCTGTTCAAGATGACCAAAGTGGACACGATCGTTCCTATGGTCGCTACGGTTGAGGAAGCGGACGCCCACTAGATGTCATCACGAAGTGTGCACTTCGAAGATTTGATATTGTCTGGTCTCGCACCGCAGATGCATGCCTTCAATGGCGGCAACCTGATCGCCACAGCGCGGCCATAGCAAAATAATGATGATGTGACAGGGACGTCGTTGCAGCGAAGCCTTCAGGTTGTTAAGAACGCATTGCATGGTTGCGGAGCCAAATGGGTTGAATAAATAGAGAACTATGTGGCCCTCCGGAAACGTGAAGTCCTTCGCGTTTTGGTGCAGAGATGTGATGTGCCTGCAGCCCTGAGTCGAAGACCGGAAGCTATGGATGTTCGCACACGCCTGCTGATGCAGAAGACATGAGAGCTCTACGCCGATGATCTGCTTGAACGGAAGCTCGGCCGCTACAAACAACGTCCGGCCCTTGCCGGAGCCTAGATCGACATAGCTGAAGCCCGTTACGTCTTGTACCGGCATTTCGCGGAGAGCCTGGCGAATGTGCCTGGGTCTGGCCGGCACGTAATACTCGCTGTCATGGAAATCTTCAGCGGCGATGCCTGCGGCCAGCAAGGATGTATCGCCGGATGTGCGAACGTTGCGCGTAAGGTCGAACCACCGATCTTCGAAGAACTCGCCCGTAAGTCTGACGATGCGTCTGACATGATCAACCGCCTTCACAACTGCGCCTCCTCGAAAGCTCCTGCTGAATCCTTCTCGCCCTTTGCCGCTGGCGATGAGTGGGATTCGGGTATTGGCTTGAACGCCCGGCGACAGGCTCTAGAAGTTCCGCACTCATGACACCGCGCGCTATCTAGTGCAGTAGGATGCATCCGAAATCGGCGTCGGTACAAAGCACTGCGGCACGATGGGTGGAATTGTGCAGGACCAACAATCGTCACCGCAACAATATGGCACGGTCGATATTGCGCTCATAGAAATTGATCCTTCCACGTCCGCGGACCTGGAGGTGGTGGACATCGGCCCATTGACTGGCATTACTCCGACTGCCAAGATCGGACAAGGTCAACTGGTGGAGTTTACCGGCCGCAGCAGCGGTAACCGCACTCTGCGGACGGGAGGTCTCGGGGTAATTTCGAAGCTGAAATGGAATGGACAGGACTACTGTTTCCAAAATGTCATTCAAATTGGCCGAAGCGTCACGGGGAGTGATCGGCGTAGAGCTGCACATCTTTATCAGCGACTTGGCAGGTGGGTGGACAACCCGCAGGGGGCAGCGGGACTCACATGCCCTGATGGATTTGTTGCGGGACGGGATCTCTGTTTCCCATTTGTCGCTGGCCTGGGGACAGTGGTACACCGGCTCCTGCAATGCCATGTGGCTGCCAGGTTTTAGAAGCCAATGAAACGACGATCGAGTTTGACCGAAACCGCGCACCTGTTACGTATCGTTACCTTCGTCGTTGTGGTCGCGGCGTTGTATCTGGGTCGAAGCGTCTTTATTCCGCTGGCGCTTGCGTCGCTGCTCTCTTTGCTTCTTGGCCCGGTGATGACTTTTCTGGGCAAGCTGCGCGTGCCGCGGGTGGTAGCGATTCTTGTGGTTGGGATTGCTCTCTGCGGCGTTGCGTTCAGTCTTGCGTGGAAGTTGTCGGTGGAGTTTACCGACCTGGCGACTCAATTGCCGGTCTATAAGACGACGCTGGAGGAGAAGATCCATTCGTTGGGCGACTTGCGCAGTGCGAGCTTGAGCAAGGTGTCGCAGACGATCAACGAGCTGGAGAAAGATCTGCTCAAAACTAGTTCGGGCTCTGCGGAGGAGACTCGCACAAAGCGGCCGCCTGCGCCAGGGTCATCGCCGGCGCGGCCGATGGCGGTGGAAGTAGTGCAATCCTCGAACCCGCTCGCGTCGCTGGGGAGCGTGCTGGGTTACATGGAGTCGGCGGGGTTGGTCGTGATCTTTACGATCTTCGTCCTGCTGGAGCAGGAAGATTTGCGCAATCGGTTCATTTATTTATCCGGCGGTAGCCGGCTGAAGGTGATGACGCAGGCACTGGATGAAGCGACGCGGCGGGTCCAGCGATACCTGTTTCTGCAATCAGCGGTGAACGCTATCTTTGGCGTCATTGTTGGAGTGGGGTTGTATTTGATTGGGATTCCCGATGCGTGGCTGTGGGGATTGTTTGCGGCGATTCTTCGCTTCCTGCCTTACGTGGGGGCTCCGGCAGCAGCGGCGGTGCCGATATTGTTATCGCTTGCGATATTTCCTGGATGGGGGCACACGTGGGGAACGATGGCGTTCTTCTTCATTCTGGAAGTCATCGTTGCGAATTTTGCTGAGCCGGTTCTCTATGGAACTCAGGTTGGCCTATCCACGCTGGCCATTCTGGTTGCTGCGGTTTTCTGGACGCTGATCTGGGGCTTTCCAGGGCTGATCCTGTCGACGCCTCTGACGGTTTCCCTTGTCGTGATGGGCCGGTATGTTCCGAGTCTGAACTTCCTGAAGGTTCTCTTAGGAGATGAGCCAGAGATATCCCGCTCGGATCTGTATTACCAGCGGCTATTAGCTTCGGATCAGAATGAGGCGAGACAGGTTTTGGAGCAGTACCTGCAAGGCAGGTCGTTGGAGGAGCTCTACAATGACGTGCTGATTCCGGCGCTTGGCCTTGTGGAACACGATCGTCATCGCAACGAGCTGGATGAGGCGACTCTGACCTTCATCATGCAGAGCACGCGGGAGTTTATCGAAGAACTGGGCGATTCAGGTGCTTCGGCTCAGGACGCGGAAGGTGCTGTAGACAAGCATCCGGAAGGCTCGGTTGTTTGTCTTCCGGCCAGAGATGAGGCTGATGAGCTTGTCGGGTTGCTGCTTTCTCAACTGCTGCAAAACGATCACTTCGAATGTCGTTGCGTGCCGGTGGGTACGTCAGAGGAGATGATGTCCGCGATCGCGGAGTTCCATCCGGATGTGGTTTGCATCTCTGCGCTTCCACCATTTGCGATTGAATACGCGAGAAATCTTTATCTGAAGGTGCGGGCAAAATTTCCGCAGCTGAAGATCTTCATCTGTTTATGGCACTTCGGAGGCGATCTGGATAAGATTCATCGCCGATTGAGAGTCGTTGATGGCGACTCCGTTCTGGTGAAGCTGCCGGATGTGATCCAGTGCGTTACAGGCAAGACAAAACCTGCGCTGCAAACGGTTCCGGCCAGCGATGATGTGTTGCAAACGACGCAGTTGCCTGGTTGATGTCTTGCTAAGCGGTGGCGCGGGGTGGGGGTGGGATGGGCCGGGGTGTGGTGGGTGAGTTGGTGGTGCTGCCCATGTTGCCACGGAGGCCGGCGAGGATCTGCATCATGAAGTCGTTGGCGGCGCCGGGATTGTTGGGTAGGAAGATGGTGTTGGTGCCGCCCTTGGTGCCGATGTCTTTGAGGGTGTCGAAGTATTGGGTGAGGAGGACGAGGGCCATGACATCTTCGGCGGTGGCTCCGGGGACGGATTCGCGGAAGTGCTCGATGGAGGAGCGGAGGCCGTCGATGATGGCTTGACGCTCGGCGGCGATGCCCTGGCCCTGGAGGGCTTTGGACTGGGCTTCGGCTTCGGCTTGTTTGACTTTGAGGATCTTGTCGGCTTCGCCGCGAGCTTGCGCTGCGACCTGGGCGCGCTGGGCGGCGTTGATGTCGTTCATCGCGTCTTTGACTTTGGTGTCGGGGACGATGTCGGTGACGAGCGCGTTGAGGATGTTGTAGCCGAAGTTGGACATGGTGGAGTCGAGCTCGGTTTTGACGGCGATGGAGATGCCGGACTGCTGCTCGAAGGTCTCGTCGAGGGTGAGCCTGGGGACGTGGCCGAGGATGGAGTTGAAGACGAAGGACTCGATTTGCTTCTGCGGGGCGCTGAGTTTGTAGAAGGCGTCGTAGATCTTGTCGTCGAGGATCTGGTACTGGACGGAGACGGGGATCTGGACGAAGACGTTGTCGTGAGTCTTGGTTTCGACGGAGAACTGGGCCTGCTTGACCTGGAGGTCGACGAAGTAGACGCTCTCGGCGAAGGGGATGAGGACGTGAAGGCCGGGGCGGACGATGCGGTTGAATTTGCCGAATCGCTCGACCACACCGGCGGTGTAGGTGCGGACGGTGAAGAGGGTTTTGAGGATGGTGATGAGGACGATGATGCCGAGAAGGACCAGGAAGACGAGTAGGGCAGTGTTCAGCGGATCCATAGGTGTGCGTACCTTGGAAGCGAGGATACATGAGAAACAGCTATGAGTCGTGAACTTTGAGCCGTAAGGATGGTTTGTAGGCGGCTTCTGGCGAAGTGACAGACTTCTGTATATGCGCGAACGTATTTCCGGCAGGCGGGGAAGACGAATTACGATTGCAGTATGGCAACACATTTTTCTAATGAGGCGTTGAAGTTTTTGCGCGGGTTGAAGCGGAATAATGACCGGGTCTGGTTTGAGGCGCGGCGCGGGTTGTTTGAGAAGGAGTTGAAGGAGCCGATGCTGAAGCTGATCGGCGAGGTGAATGAGGCGATGGCGGAGTTTGCGCCTATGCATGTGCGGCCTGCGCAGAAGATCATCATGCGGATTTATCGGGATATTCGGTTTAGCAAAGACAAGCGCCCGTATAAGAACCATGTCTCGGCTTGGTGGGTGCGGGATGGGTTGCAGAAGACTTCGGGGGCGGGGTTTTATTTTAGTGTGACTCCGGAAGAAGTGGTGATCGCGGCTGGAGTGTATATGCCGGAGCGGGAACAGTTGCTGGCGATACGGCGTTATCTGGCGGAGCATCATGAGGAGTTTCGCGGGGTGATGAAGGGGAAGAAGCTGCGGTCGCTGATGAAGGAGAATGATGGCGTGGCACTGTCGCGGGCGCCGAAAGGGTTTCCGGAAGAGCATCCGGCGATCGATCTGTTGAAGAACAAGCAGTGGGGTGTTTCGGCGAGATTGCCGGTGGAGCGGGCGATGAAGACTACTCTGTTGAAGGATGTGGTGGGGCGGTTTGCGGCGGCGGCGCCGATGATTGCGATGTTGAATGCTCCACTGGTGGGGAAGGCGAAGCGGCCGCTGTTTTGAGGATTTGCAACGCTAGGGATTTATCCATTTCGCTGTGCGTTGAGAGGCGGGCGGCGGCAAGGACTGCAGCGAAGGGCGCGGGTGGAAAAGGGTTCGAACGATATCGGCTAGCGGAATGCTTCGGGATCCTTCGCTGCGCTCAGGATGACAGCAGAAACACTACGACACAGCAGAAACACAACGACACTAGATCGTCCGACGCGAGGGATTTATCCGTTTTCGCTGTGCGATGAGAGCAGGCGGCGGCAAGGACAGCAGCGAAGGGCGTCGGTTGAAAAGGGTCGAACGATATTGGTGAAGGGAATGCTTCGGGATCCTTCGCTGCGTTCAGGATGACGACGCTGTTAGGGTGATGCTGTGACGTTGGGGAGGGCTTTGCGGATGATGGGGGCTACGTGGGTGCCGAGGAGTTCTATGGCGTGCATGAGTTTGTCGTGGCGCAGGGCGGCGACGCTCATTTGAAAACTGATGCGGGAGATGCCGCCGAGGGCTTCGTTCATCTGGAGAAGCTTCGCTGCTACGGTTTCGGGATCGCTGACCATCAGCGCGCCGGTGGGGCGGCGTAGGGCTTCGAACTGACCGCGCGTGACCGGGGGCCAGCCGCGCTCTTTGCCGATCTTGGTGAAGGCTTCGGCATAGCCGGGGAAAAAGTCGTCGGAGGCCTGCTGATCGGTGTCGGCGACGTAGCCGAGGGCGTGGATGCCGACTTTGAGTTGTTCGGGGGCGTGGCCGGAGCGCTTGCCGGCTTCGCGGTAGAGGTCGATGAGGGGACGGAAGCGATGGGGCTCGCCGCCGATGATGGCAACCATGAGAGGCAGGCCGAGTGCGCCGGCGCGGACGAAGGATTGCGGTGTGCCGCCGACTCCCAGCCAGACGGGAAGCGGGTTTTGCAGGGGGCGCGGATAGACGCCCTGTCCGCTAAGCGCGGCGCGGTGCTTGCCGGACCAGTGGACATTGGTGGATTCGCGGAGGGCGAGGAGGAGGTCGAGCTTTTCTTCGAAGAGCTCGTCGTAATCTTCGAGCTTGAGGCCGAAGAGGGGGAAGGCTTCGATGAAAGAGCCGCGGCCGGCAACGATTTCGGCGCGGCCGCCGGAGATGAGATCGAGCGTGGCGAAGTTCTGGAAGACCCGGACGGGGTCCGCGGCGCTGAGGACCGTGACGGCAGAGGTGAGGCGAATGTTTTTTGTTCGGGCGGCGGCTGCAGCGAGAATGATGGCGGGGGCGGAGTCGAGATACTCGACGCGGTGATGCTCGCCGAGGCCGAAGGTGTCGAGTCCGACTCTGTCGGCCAGCTCGATCTCCTGCAGGAGTTGGTTGATTCGTTCCTGCGCGGTGACAGTGTGGCCCGTGACGGGATCTGGAACCAATGCTGCAAAGCTGTCGATGCCGATCTGCATCTGTCGGGCTCTCCTCTATCTACGGTGATGACCGCATAGAGGTTGATGCGAGGTAGAAGGGAATCGATTCAACGTGTCTGCAACCGTCGGAATTTCCGAGGTTATGGCTTTGCGAGAAATATTTTGAGTGGCTCCCAGTAGTGGGAGTGCCATCCTTTGCTGAGGTGATCGTAGTCGCCTTCGGCGAAGCCGGTCTGATCGAGAATGACGCTGGTTTCAGAGGAGCCTCGCGGCTTTAGTTCGAATTTGACCAGCGTATAGAAGCCGTCGGGGAAGTCGGCGACGACGCGCCAGGCCTGCACGATTCGCTGGTTGGGAATGAGTTCTACGTTGCGTCCAATGATCATGCCGCCGAAGAGGGAGAACGCGCCGCCGGGTTTGGGGTCGATCTCGGCCGGGGCGCCGGTGAATGCGGTGAAGTCTTTCGAACTCAGGAGCGCCTGATAGATGCGCTGTGGGGACGCTTTGATATCGACCTCCTGATGAAGCGACGTGCGCTTGCTGTTGGGGGTTGTGGCGGGCACCTGGTTCATGGATGACTGTTGCTCTGCCAATGCCCTGGCGCACGCGACCAGACCAACGGCAATGGCTGCGACTGCCCGGCGGCGGTTTGCGTAAGGGCCGGTGCGGCTGGGTTCGGGTTCTCGCTCATGGGTTCCTCCTGTTTCCCTGGGATGCTGGTTGCGGCTGGGTTTGCGCCTGCGGCCGTGAATGCATGGGAGCACGGGGCGAAATTATTATGTTCAAGATCGTAGTTGTGGGCATGGACAAGAGAGGGGGTTTGACTAATACTTCATATATCAGCCGCAGAGCGGGATCTTTCAGAGAAAGCAAGGGGAACGCATGCCTTATCCAGTGGGTCATCGGGCCAAAGTGAAAGGAAAGATCATCGAAAGTGCGCGCCGGTTGTTTAATCGGCATGGCTTTGACAACGTTTCGATACAACAGATCATGTCGGGCGCGGGCCTGACCCATGGCGGGTTTTATACCTACTTCCGCAGCAAGAGCGCTCTGTATACGAAGGTTCTGGGATGCTTCTTCACTGATCCGGAGTGGAAGAACCAGTGGGAGGGCGTGGAGGTGGATATGGCTTCGTCGCAGGCTGCGGCGCAGGTAGTGAAGGCCTATCTCTCGCGACAGCACTTTGAGGACGTCGAAAATTCGTGTCCCATGGTCGCGCTGCCGAGCGATGTGATGCGCTCGGGCGACGATACAAAGCGCGCCTTCGAAGAGGTGTTTGCGGCGATGGTCCGCTTGCTGGAGCGGAGTGTTGCGGATGAGAAGCAGCACCGGCATGCAAAGGCACAGGCTGTGGCTGCAATGTGCGTGGGAGGCATGGTGGTGGCGCGTGCTATTAAGAGTCGCGCGGCGGCCGATGAGCTTCGAGACGCCTGTATGTCGATCGCGCTTCAACTTGGAGGATGGGCGGATACGGGAGGCCGGGTGGATACAAGCGCGCTCAAGAACGAGCTGCACGAGCAATTCGCTGAAGAATGCCTTGCCGGCGTGGGGTGAGCTTCCTCCTGGGGTGAGCTTCTGAGAGAAGCCCCCTAGGGAATCGCCGTCAGGACTTGAGGAACGCCAGCAGGTCGGGGTTGATGAAGTCGGCGTGTATCTGGCACATGCCGTGGGGGAAGCCGGGATAGACCTTGAGGGTGGCGTTCTTCAGGATTTTGGCGGACTTCAGACCGGCAGCGACGATGGGAACGATCTGGTCATCTTCGCCATGCATGACCAGCACGGGGATGTCGATCTTCTTGAGGTCTTCGGTGAAGTCGGTTTCGGAGAAGGCCTTGATGGTGTCGTATTGGCTCTTATGTGAACCGAGCATGCCTGCGAGCCAGAAGTTGTCCTCGACACCTTTAGAGATCTTGGCGCCGGCGCGGTTGTAGCCGTAGAAGGGCAGGCTCAGTTCCTGGTAGAACTGCGAACGGTCGGCGACGACACTGGCACGAATGCCATCGAAGACGGACAGCGGCAGGCCCTCGGGATTTTTGTCGGTCTTGAGCATCAGCGGCGGGACTGCGCCGATGAGCACTGCCTTGCTGACTCGTCCGGTGCCGTGGCGGCCGAGATAGCGTGCGACTTCGCCGCCGCCGGTGGAGTGGCCAATGGCAATCGCGTTTTTGAGGTCGAGGAAGTTGTAGAGCTCGGCAAGATCGTCGGCGTAATGGTCCATGTCGTTGCCGTCCCATGGCTGGCTGGACCGACCGTTGCCGCGACGGTCGTGCGCGATAACACGGTAGCCTTGCTGACCGAGGAAGAGCATCTGTGCGTCCCAGGCATCGGCGGTGAGGGGCCAGCCGTGCGAGAAGGTGATTGGCTGACCGGTGCCCCAGTCCTTGTAGTAGATCGATGTTCCGTCTTTGGTCGTGATCGTAGGCATGCGTGGTTCTCCTTATTTGTGCAGTATGAAATGAGGGGCCGGTAGGGAAGGTCGCGCTAAGATGGTTTTCGTTTCTCTGTGCTGGAGTATGGATGCGGGGGGCCGCAAAACGGATGTGAAATTCACGATTGCACATAATCCATCAAAATTTCTGACACTGCTATTGTGCGTTGACGATATTTTTTACGAGCCGCAGTAGGTTAAACAAAACGCGTGATGGTGACAAGAAATGGCGATTTTGCTGGGTTTTTCGATGCAAAATGTACCTGAATACGAACAAAACCGGGAAAACCCGGAAAAAACCTGTGGAAACCGAAGAATTCCGATTGACAAAGTGCTTGGAAAGGATGAAGGTGAATTGCGGTGGTGTTCTCCGGACCCGCATGAACATTGATGATTTCGCATTGGAAACTGGATGCGCTTTTACGAAATATTTATGCGGATAAGGCGAACAGACCTGAGAATCTATTTCGAAAGCATGAAGGAGCAACACACATGGCAAAGGGAATGACAAAGACAGCGCTGGTTCGCCACATGGCGGAGAAGCTCGAAATCACCAACAAGCAGGCCGCAGCAGGGCTTGAGTTGCTGGCCGACACCGCGGTCAAAGAGACCAAGAAGAATGGCGAGTTCACCATTCCTGGCATCGGCAAACTGGTGAAGGCGGAGCGCAAGGCGCGGCTGGGTCGCAATCCGCAGACCGGCGAAACGATCAAGATCAAGGCCAAGACCGTGGTGAAGTTCCGCGTGGCCAAGGTTGCGAAGGACACGATCGCGCCTGCGAAGAAGTAGTTTGACCACGGAGTAGCCCTCCCTACCGGTGGCGATGGGTTCTACCCTGAACCCACACGCTGGAGCAAGAATAGCCCGTTGCGCCCTGATTTCTTATCGGGCGCAGCGGGCTCTCGCTTTGGGCGGCGGCGGATTGCATGGATGTGCGCGGATGAAAAGCTCAACCACCAGTGCGGGATTTTGGTTCTGCTTCGCGTGTGTGCGGGTTAATCCATGGTTGCTTTCGGCCCGATGAAGAACGCGCGGACGATGAGCGAGAGGCCGAACGAGATCAGGACCCCTTTGACGAGGAGCATGGAGTTGTACCGCCAGCCGAAGATCGCGAAGGTCGCGACGACTCCCCACATGTAGACTTCGCCGAGAAAGCCGATGAACCATCGCGGCCTGAGGGGGGAGGCCGGGATCCTGGCCGTGAGTGTGGGAACAAGACGAGGGACTTTGCCGCAGTATGCGCTGTAGGGTTCGCCTAGTTTTACGGTGAGGAAAGATTCCTCTGCTGCGATAAGGCGAAGCTGAAAGAGGCTAATTGCGACGATGCAGAAGATCGCTCCGCTGGGCGGCATGAGCAGCGCGAGTGCGACGGTGTGGATGAGATTGCCAAGGTAGAGGGCGTTGCGAACGTAGCGGAAGGGGCCGGCCGCAACGAAGCCATCGTCGCGCAGGGTATTGGCCTGAACAACAGCCGGCCCGAGATAAGCCGTCCCCCATGTACGCAGGAGTGCTCCGAGGAGCGCACAGAGAATGCCGAACAGGAGGACCACGATGGTTGCGGTGTTGAAGCTAAGCCAGCCGCTGCGCGCCGCCCATGAGGCAAGCATCTGCCAGGTACGGATGGAGTCCAGATGCAGCCAGTAGTCCCACGGCGCAGCGAAGCCGAGAAAGTAAATGGCGGCGAGGGTATAGAAGCGGGAGCGAAATTCGAGTGAAGTAGCTTTCATTCAGACTCGGGTGAGTTCCTCTTTTCTGGCTGTTCGGTTCGGTTGTTATTGCTTGTGAGTTTCGTCTTTGTAAACGATGCCGGACTTCATCACAAACGGGATGTGCTGCAGGATCTTCACGTCTTTGAGAGGATCGCCGTCGATTGCGATGATGTCCGCCCACTTGCCGGGTTCGAGGGTGCCGATCTTGTCGGTCCAGCCCATAAGGTCGGCGGCGTTGATAGTGCCGGTCTGGATGCCTTGCAGGGGAGACATGCCGAACTGATTGACGTAGACGTCGACCTCATGCGCGTTGAGGCCGTGAGGGTAGACCGCGGCGTCGGTGCCGAGGGCGACTTTGACGCCGGCCTTGATGGCCTTGATGGCGTTCTGCTTTTCGACGGCGCTGACGTCTTTCATCTTCTGTTGGTAGAGGGGCGGAAGTTTTCCGTACTGCTGCACCCAGTCGATGAGATACGCGGTGGGGACGAGATACGTGCCGTGTTTCTTCATCATGGCGATGCCCTCATCGTTGAGGTAGGAGCCGTGCTCGATGGAGTCTACGCCAGCCTCGCTGGCCCAGAGAATGCCCTGGCCGCCGTGGGCGTGTGCGGCGACCTTGCGCCCTAAACGGTGGGCGTCGGCGACGATGGCCTGCATCTCTTCGAGGGTGTATTGGCTGGCCTGCGGATCGTCTCCCTTGGAGAGAACGCCGCCGGTTGCACCGATCTTGATGAGGTCGGCTCCATACTTGATGTTTTCGCGGACCTGGTGCTGGACGGCGGGAATGCCGTCGGCTACACCCTGGCCGTGTACGTGGTACTCGTAGGGGAGGAGATTCTCGTCCATGTGGCCGCCGGTGATGCCGAGAGCCGGGCCGGAGACTTGCATGTGCGGGCCGGGGATGTGGCCGGCGTTGATCTCGTCGCGGAGCGCTACGTCGGTGAAGTCGTTGGCGCCGACGTTGCGGACGGTGGTGAAGCCGGCCTCGAGCGTGACCTTGGCGTTTTCGACGCCGATGATGGCCTCTTTGGCTGGGGTCATCGAGAGTTCGAAGTAGGGGTCGAAGTTCGTGGCCATGGTGAGGTGGGTGTGGACATCGATCAGGCCAGGCATGACGGTGTATTTCGTCAGGTCGATCTCGGTATCGCCTGATTGTTTCGGCGTGGATGCGGTGGAGGCGATAGCGGTGATGCGGTCGTTGGTGACGATGATGGTCTGGGCGGCGGGTTCGGCACCGGTTTTGACGTCGAGGAGATGGCCGGTCCGTATGAGGGTGCGTGTGGATTGCTGGGCGGACGCGGCGAGAGCAGTAATTTGTAACAGGATGAGGCACAGATAGAATTTGGCTTGTTTTGTAGGACGCATGATGGTTTCCTGTTCGTGTCTGGGTTGCATTGCGTGGGATAGAGAAGGGTCTATTGGCTGCCGAGCGCGGTGAGAATGGAATCGAAGTCTTCGAGGCCGGAGTATTCGATGATGACGCGACCCTTGCCCTTCTTGTCCTCAATGTGTACCTTGAGGCCGAGGGTGCGCTGCAGGCGATCCTGAGCTTCGCGGACGTTGGGGTCTTCGGCTTGGGTGGGTTTTGCCTCTTTCTTTGGCTTGGCTTCGGGGTTGATCAGGCCTTGCACGTAGCTTTCGGTCTGGCGGACCGAGAGGTTGAGAGCCATGACCTTTTGGGCGGCGGCGGTGATGGATTCTGGGGAGTCCAGAGCCAGGAGAGTGCGGGCGTGACCGAAGGAGAGGTCGCCGGACTCGACCTTGTGCTGGATCAGATCCGGTAAGCGCAACAAACGAAGGAAGTTAGCTACGCTGGCACGCTCTTTGCCGGTGCGCGTGGCCATCTGCTCCTGGGTCATCTTGAAGTCCTGGCTGAGGCGCTGGTAGGCGCGGGCTTGCTCCATGGGATTGAGGTCGGCGCGCTGGAGATTTTCGACGATCGTCATCTCCAACGTCTGTTCGTCGGAGGCTTGGCGGACGATGGCAGGGATGGTGGCTTTGCCCGCTTTGCGGCTGGCCAGCCAGCGGCGCTCCCCTGTGATCAGCTGATACCTTCCTTCGCTAAGGGGCCTTACTACAATGGGTTGCACTACCCCAGAGGCGGCGATGGACTGGGTTAATTCTGTTAGCTGGCCTTCGTCGAAGCGTGTGCGGGTCTGGAAGGGATTGCGCTCGATGTGATCAAGCGGGATTTCGAGGGGCCTTCCTGTGGGCTCGGCAACGGCGGTTATTACCGGCACAGTGGCGGCGGGCGCGGGGCGAGATGGGAGAAGAGATTCTAGGCCCTTTCCCAGGGCGCGGCGTTTTGGGTCGGTGAGTGTGGGCATTTTCTGAACTCTCTTGTACGGTTTTCGTTTTTAGAAGCTTGTGTCCTGCCGGACGGGCCCACTGCGCGTGGAGCGGCCACTTCGTGGCGGGTTTACCGGTCGTTCTGGTCCGGAATTACTGGGTCCGGCCGTTGGCCGGCTGGTTATTTTTCTTTGCTGGATTTCCAGAAGCGGTTCTTCTTTTCGGGGGCCGTGAACGATTTCAGGGCGCTGGCGGCGGCCGCTGCGGCGGCTTTGCGACGCTTTTCTTCGGGGCTTGCGATGTTGTTGCGGGTGAGGAGTTCGAGAGCTAATTCGCGGTAGGCCTCGGCTCCGCGGGATTTGGGATCGTACAGAGCGACCGGTTTGCCGTGGCTGGGAGCTTCGGCGAGGCGGATATTACGCGGAATACTCGTCTTGAGGAGCTTGTCGTTGAAGAACGATTTGAGGTTCTCGTTGACCTGTTGCGAGAGGTTGGTGCGATCGTCGTACATGGTGAGGAGAACTCCCTCGAGGGCGAGTGATGGATTGAAGGCCTGCGTGACGCGATCGAGGGTGGACATCAGCTCCGAGATGCCCTCGAGGGCGAAGTATTCAGCCTGCATGGGAACGAGGAGGCCGTCGGAGGCGACCAGGGCGTTCAGGGTGAGGAGGTCAAGGGCAGGGGGGCAGTCGAGGAGAATGAAGGGGTAGTCTCCTCGGATCGGGGCAAGGGCTTCGCGGAGCTTGTACTCGCGTCCTTCGAGGGAGATGAGCTCGATGGTGGCCCCGATGAGGTTTTTGCTGCTGGGAACGAGCTTGAGGGTGTCAATTTCGGTGGAAAGGAGGGCTTCGGCGATGGTGGTGTGGCCGAGGAGGATGTCGTAGATGCTTAGGCGGGCCTCTTCCCCCTCCTGCGGGCGGGCAAAGCCGAGGCCTCCAGTGGAGTTGGCCTGGGGATCGCAGTCGATGAGGAGGGTGGGGAGCCCTTCAAGGGCGATGGCGGCGGCTAAGTTGATGGCGGTGGTGGTTTTGCCGACACCGCCCTTCTGGTTGACGACGGCGATTACCTTCGAGGGGGTGGCAGCTGAGGGGGTGGCCGGGGATTGGGGCTTGTTGATGGGGTGGATTGTGATCATCGACGTAGAAGAAGGGTATCGGGAGGCGAGGACGATGGCAATGCGGCTGTGCCTGTGCAGAAGTGGTGAGAGCTGTGGAGAACTTGTGGAACGCGCGTTTAGGCTTGTTGTTTCGGGGGTTTAGCCGAGGGCGATGTGGAAATCTCTTGTTCCACGTGGAACATTTTTGATGAAAGAGGAACTCCTATTTTGCTGTTGAATAGCTGCTATCCGGCGATCTGTCGATCTGTCGATCTGTCGAAGTGGATCCACTCGCGACAGTTTGGATAGAGATGTTCCACGTGGAACATCTCTATCGGGGGCCACCCGGCCTAGAGCTCTCGATCGCTCCCTAACGGGCATTCTAACGATGGAAGCGAAATAGGACGATCAAGCCGAAGACGACCGTGGTGAGGAATATCTCTGCGATGTGGTAATCGAGGATCTTCTGGTAGGAATCGGAGGTATAGGAGATATGGGATTCTTCTTGTCCGGCCGCTTCACCTGCAGTGATTGGACCGACGATTGCCGACTGGCTCTTCTCTGCGTAGACGTTCATGACTCCCTTTACAGTAGACACAAGGGTCTTCCCTTGTCTTCTGGCGCAACCTATTCACGGGGAGTGTCCTTATCTCTAAGGGATGGGATGTTTATAACAAAGGTTCCCCCTCACCACAACTGATTTCTTGCAAGCTTTTGCCGATTACTTCCGAAACAAGCATTCGCAGTTTGTACGTCATAGCTTATGGTGAACCATATTGAGCGTCCCATAGGCGCTAGTGGCGCATCAGGATCGCCGGGCCGGTGTCTTAGAAGGTCTGAAGGTGCAGGATTCCGGACTGGGAATTTGGCAGAGGCAGGAACCGTCCGCCGCTGGGCGCCTGTTGCACGGTGGTCAGGATGGCTAAGAGGCCGCTGGGAACGATTCGAACCGTTGCTGCGGAACGGGCGGCTTCCATGTTGTCGACCGCGCGGAGGGTGACGATGCGGAACTGCCGGTTGGCGGGCATGGTCTCGGCGCGCGCTGCCCAGACCTCGACGGTGGCAACATTCAGAGTGCGGATGGCCTCGCGGAGGAACGCCGCCTTTTTATTCTGGGATTCCGCGAGGGTGACTTGCACATCCGGGCGAAGGAGGGCGATGGGAAGACCGGGAAAGCCGGCTCCGGAGCCGAAGTCGAGGAGTGTGATGGAGCCGGGGTCCAAGGTCGGGGATTCAAGATTGCCCAGGCTCAGGTGGCGTGCGGCAAAGAGGCTCTCGCCAAAGTGGCGGCGGACGATCTCTTCGGGATCACGGATGGCGGTAAGATTCGTGCGGGCATTCCATTTGAGGAGGAGGTCGAGATAAATAGAGAGTTGCGGGAGCAGGGTAGCGGGAGGATCCGGCAGATAGGGAAGGAGGAGGTCTGCGATCGCGGACTCGGAGAGGGTGGGCATGGACGATTGTCAGTATCGCAGAAGCGCGGACGGGAGGCTCGCTTCGGCAGGTACACGTACAATTTGAAAACGGAGCGTGCGGTATGGCGAAACGGAGCGCGAAAAAAAGCCGGATGCCGTACTGGCACCCGGCTTGGTGTCATTTCGATGGTTATCTAACGGTCAATCGTGTTCAACCCGCCCGCGTTGTAGCGGTCGCCAACGATTTCGTTCGGCGGGATGGCGGCTTCAAGCTCCTGGATCTCGGCTTCGGTGAGTTTGATGTTGACCGCTGCCGCGTTTTCCTCGAGGTACTTGCGGCGTTTGGTTCCGGGGATTGGAACGATGTCCTCACCCTGAGCCAGAACCCAGGCGAGGGC
>JAOAPF010000308.1 GCA_025462755.1 Edaphobacter sp. | reverse complement strand
GCAACGGCACATGCCCCTCCCGCTCCAACCGCTCCCGCGTAATCCCCGCAAACCACGGATCGTCCGTCCTGAGCGCCTGATCGATCAGCGCATCCTCGCGATCGTCAAAGCAAGCCTCTTCAAAACCCATCCGCCGCCCCAGCTCGCCAAACAGCGCAACATTACTCTTCGCCTCGCCCAACGGCGCAATCGCCCGTTCGCTCACCTGTGTGAACAGATGCCCATACGCCCCCTGCACATCCTTCACCTCAAGAAACGTCGGCGCCGGCAGCAGCACATCCGCATAGTCCGCCGTATCGGTGAAGAACTGCTCATGCACCACGGTAAACAGATCCTCCCGCCGCATCCCGCGCAACACGTCGTTCTGGTTCGGAGCGATCGCCGCTGGATTCGAGTTATAGACAAACATCGCCTTCACCGGCGGCCCATCTTCAGCCCTACTGCCAAGCGAAGTAAGCGCCTGCCCCAGCAGACTCATATTCACCACCCGCGCCGCCCGCCCCAGCGGACTCGCCTGCATCAGCTCCGGCATCTGCAGCGCCTTGTCATTGAACGGAAACGACCCCGAAGTAGAAAGCTGCAGCCCTCCGCCCTTGTACTTCCACGCCCCGGTCAACAGCGGCAGCATGCAAACCGCCCGGGCCGCCGTGCCACCGTTCTCGCTCCTCTGAATGCCGTAGTTCAACCGGATCACCGCCGGGCCAGAGCCCTCAGCCTGGTTCAAGGCACCCTTTCGCCCCGCCAGAGCATAAGCCCGCGCAAGCCACACAATCCTCTCGGCAGAGATCCCGGTAGCCCCCGCGACATTCTCGACCGAATACTCCGAACTAAGCGCATGCGCCTTCAGTTCGTCGAACCCCGTCGTGCACCGCGCAATGTATTCGCTATCCTCCAGCCCCATCTTGAAAATCACATGCATCATTCCCAGCGCCAGCGCTGCATCAGTCCCAGGGTTGATCGCCAGATGTTCATCCGCCAGAGCAGCCGTGCGCGTCCGGTAAGGATCGATCACCACGAGCTTCGCGCCCTTCCGCCGAGCCTCCTCGATAAACGGCCACAGATGCACATTGTTCCCATGCACATTCGCGCCCCACGCAATGATCAGGCCAGCATGAGCAAAGTCCTGCGGCGGCGTCCCCAGCTTCACCCCATACACACTGGTCAGCGCCACTCCACCGGCAGTCGAACAGATCGTCCGGTCCAGCTGCGACGCGCCCAGCCGGTGAAAGAACCGCCGGTCCATCGACCCGTACGCAAGCTTCCCAATCGTCCCGGCATAGCTGTAAGGCAGCACGCTCTCCGGCCCAAACTCCGCTGCAATCGCCTTCAGCCTCGCCGCAACCTCATCCAGAGCCTCATCCCACGAAATCCGCTCAAAAGCCTCCGCCTCACGCCCCTGCGCCAGCGGCCCCTTCGGCACACCCGCCCTTCGCCGCATCGGATAAAGCAATCTCTCCGGCGAATACACCCGGTCGAGATACTTCGCCACCTTCCCGCACAAAAATCCCCGCGTCACCGGATGCGACGGATCACCCTGCACCTTCACGGCTCGCCCAGTCGCCTCATCCACCGTCACCAGCACTCCGCACGAATCAGGACAGTCATGCGAACAGACCGCATGAACGATCTTCATCCCGTCCAAACGCGCCCCCGGTTCTGTCGAAGTCGCAGCCATATCATGATTCTAGTGCAGCAAGACGTCCTTACCCGCACAATCCCCGTTGTATGCTTCTGCCAAAGACGAAAGACACCCGGCAGCAACACCATGGCCCATCACATCTCCACGCCAGCTCGCCTCGAAGCCTTCTCCGATGGAGTCATCGCCGTCATCATCACCATCATGGTGCTCGAGCTCAAAGTCCCCCACCAGGACGGCCTCGCCGGCCTTCGCGCCGTTCTCCCCACCCTCTTGCTCTATCTCATCTCCTTCGCGTTCGTCGGCGTTTACTGGATCAACCATCACCACCTCATCCACCGCACCGAAGAGGCCGACGAGCGCATCCTCTACGCCAACCTAGGCTTCCTCTTCTGCCTCTCGCTGCTCCCCTTCTTTACCTCCTATGTTCTCGAAAAGAAGATGGATTCCTTTTCGGTCGCCATCTACGTCGCGTCCATGATCCTGACCGGCCTCAGCTTCCTGCTCCTGCGCCTCGCCATAGGCCGCCGCCTGCGCCACGCGGGCAAACTCGAGGCAGAGGACACCGCCGTCGAGCGCAAAAACTATCTTTCCCTCTTCGTCTATCTCATCGCGATCCCGCTCGCCTTCCAGCATCCGCAGATGGCGCTAGGCCTCGTCGCCTTCGTCACCGTCATCTGGATTACCCCCACCACCGGCATCAAACCCCGCGAAGAGTACCCTCCCCACGACCGTCCCTAGTTCTTTTGTAGTCTCTTGCAGGACGTTCTAGTCCTTTGGCCTCTATGGTTTTCCTGGGCGACTCCGCATAATCCCTTACCTCTGCGACCCTGATCGGCTACTATCAATCGGACCAGACCTCGCGCACGTCTATGAGACAGCTCTTTACGGAAACGTCAAACAAACCAGCTCTCCCCTCGAGATCCCTCATGCCGCTTCGTTTCTCTCTCCGCCTCGCTCTCAGGCTCCCCGCTCTCGCCATCGCCCTGCTTCTACCGGCCCTCCTGGCCGCACAGCAGAACCCTCTCCACACCGCCTCACGCCAGGAGCTCAACATCATCAAGGTCCTCCTCGCCCAGGAGAACGCCTGGAACAAAGGCGACCTCGCCGGCTACGTCAGCGGTTTCAAAGACTCGCCCGACACCCTTTTCATCACCCACCAGATCTTCCGCGGTTTCGCCGGCCTGCTCGACGAATACAAGCGCGACTATCCCACCAGAGCCGCCATGGGAACTCTCGGCTTCTCCGACCTCGAAGTCCATCCGCTCGACGAGAACTTCGCCGTCGTCACCGGAAAGTATCGCCTCGAACGCAGCAAAAAAGATGGGGGCAATGCCGAGGGCCTCTTCTCTCTCGTCTTCGAGAACACAGATAACGGCTGGAAAATCGTCGTCGATCACACCACCTGATCGCAACGAGCATGACCCTGTTCCGGCCGGTAGGGTCCTTGTTAGAATTACCCACAGAGGTTTCCTATGACGTTTCACATAACTCTCGAGACCGCAGAAGATGGTTGGATCGTGGCAGAATGCCCCGCGCTTCCCGGTTGTGTCTCTCAGGGTAAAGACGAGGAAGAAGCTATCAACAACATCCGCGAAGCGATCACTGCGTGGATGTGGGCGGAGGATCAGAAAGCCATAAAATCCCTTCCCGAAAATCAAACCTCCTTACTTGTCGCTGTATAGAAACCGGAGGAGTCGCAGAGAAGCGGCCGAGGTTTCCACAAAGAAATCTTTCGTGAGAACGGCGTTACTGCACTAACCTTGATGCATGGGCACACTAGCCAACATCTCGGGGAAGGAGGCAGTAAAGGCCTTCGCCAAAGCCGGCTGGCAGACGGTAGGCCAAGTTGGCAGCCATCTCGTCATGACCAAGTCTGGCCAACGCGCCAATCTATCCATCCCACAGCATAAAGAACTATCCGTCGGCACACTGCGCTCGCTCATTCGAAGCGCAGGCCTCAGCGTGGACGACTTTCTGAAACTGCTCTGACCACGATCACGCTACTCCTCTGCGCCGTTAAGTTCCTCTATCAACCTCTCTATTTTCCGCTGCATCCTTGCATCCTGATTCGCAAACAGAAACCCCGCACCCCTGGTCCTCACCATCCTGCTCGTCGCATCACATCGAAACACAGCATTGTTCACCCGAAAAACCATCTCCACCGGCGTCCCCGGAGCCAGCTTCAGCTTCGCCTCGGTCTCGATGTAGCATCCTCCCGCGCTGACATCCAGCACGCGCCCGCGAAACAACATCGTTCCGTCCTTCACCATGACCTCTGCCCATGCGTCCACCGCATAGCGAGTGTGCTGCCTCCGCTCCACCATCCCCTCCAGAGCAACCGGCCGCCGCCTCTCCGGTCCGTTGCACTCCGCCTCCGCACTCCGATCCCGCTCAGCCATCCCCATCACCTCGCACCGACACCGGCCTATCTCATCATCGGCACAAACCGCAAAAGCTTAAGGGCCAAACCCTTCCTTCCACGTTTCACCCGACCGCTCCGCCATGTATCGTCAACCGTGCAAGGGACAAATCTCATGACACGGACACCTCCAGCAATCTCCCGCCGCCATTTCCTCACGATCTCAGCAGCAGCAACTGCAGTAGCGTCCTGCAGTCCCCGCAGTGTCCTGGCCCAGCAACCCCCGCCTCAAGACTTCCTCACCAAGGCTCGCGCCGCAAATGCAACCAACAAAATCACCGCCACCCCTCTCCGCCGGGACGTCACCTTTCTCCGTGGAGCCGGCGGTAACATCGCCGTCCTCACCGCCAAAGCAGGCAAGCTCCTCGTCGACTCCGGCTACGCCTCCTGCCAGCCCCAACTTACCGCCGCCCTCGCCGCCATCAACGCCGATCCCATCCGCGTCCTCATCAACACCCATTGGCACTTCGACCACACCGACGGAAACGAATGGATGCACGCCGCCGGCGCCACCATCTGGGCCCACGAGAACACCCGTTACCGCATGACCTCTACCCAGAACATCGTCGCCTACAACGCCATCATCCCGCCCGCTCCCACCGGCGCTCTTCCCACCATCCTCTTCAACACCTATCGCAGCCTCTCAGACGGTACCAACACCCTCAAGCTCACCCACTACGACCCCGCCCACACCGACACCGACCTCTCCGTCTACTTCACCGAGGCGAACATCCTCCACTGCGGCGATACCTTCTGGAACGGCCTCTATCCCTTCATCGACTACTCGAGCGGAGGCAACATCAACGGCCTGATCCGGGCCACCGAACAAAACCTCGCCACGGCCAACGCCGACACCATCATCATCCCGGGCCACGGCCCGATCGGCGACAAAGGCCAGCTCACCGAATTCCACGACATGCTCGTTGGCTCCCGCAACAATATCGCCCTCCTGAAAAAGGAGGGCAAATCCCTCGACGAAACCATCGCCGCAAAACCCACCGCCGCCTTCGGCGAGAAGTGGGGCAAAAAACCCGAAGCCTTCATCGGCTACGTCTACCAGGGCGTCTAGATCTTGCGCTCGCTCTAAACCCAACGGTTGTACGAAATAGTTGTACGAAAATGATTATGCCAAAACGGTTGTCATTCTGACCCTGAGCTTATCGAAGGGGAAGAACCCCCGCATTTCGCCAGGGCCACCAGAAAAAGCAAAGGGCCGAGCAATCAAGCTCGACCCAGTTCTTTTGCGCCGAAGGCGCTCCCGCCTTGCGCGCAGCACTTAGACCGTCATGATCTCTTTTTCCTTCGCCTTGCACATATCTTCAATCCGTTTGATCTCCGCATCGGTCAGCTGCTGCACCTCTTCGCTAGCACGCTTTTCATCATCGGCGGAGATCAGCTTGTCCTTCGCCGCTTTCTTGATCTGATCGTTCCCATCCCGCCGAATATTCCGAATCGCCGTCTTGTGGTCCTCCAGCGTCTTATTCAGCTGCTTGACCACTTCCTTGCGCCGCTCCTCCGTCATCGGCGGTACCGGCACGCGAATCACCTTCCCATCGCTCATCGGATTTAGCCCCGTCCCCGAAGTGCGAATCGCCTTCTCGATCGCCGACACCATCCCCATGTCATACGGCTGCACCAGAATCAGCGTCGGCTCCGGCGTGCTCACCTGCCCCATCTGTGCCACCGGCGTGTCCGTGCCGTAGTAGTCCACCTTGATCTGGTCGAGCATATGCACATTCGCCCTACCCGTCCGCGCCGACAGCAGATGCCCACGAAAGTCCTCCACCGTGCTATCCATCTTCGCCTTCAGCTGCTGGTGTGTCCCCTTCAACGCCGCGATTCCTGACATTACCGATGCCATACGTTCTCCTGTGCTGTTGCAGTCGATATTTTACAGAGACGCCCCGAACCGTGCGAGGCGAGCCCACAAAACTCTTTACCTTGAAACTCGTCCGATTATTCCGTCTCCGATCCCAATGGACCCAGCCCCAGCCCGCGATTCGGCTTCTTTTTCCGCGTCGGATACACCTTCGCCTCAACCGGCGGCGCAAGTGTCTCCTTCACCAGAGCCTCAACCCCACTCCAATACTTAACATCTCCAGGCCGCGCAGACGGCACCGCCTGTCGCATCCTGCAATACCAAAGCGACCACTCCAGCTCCTTCGCATTCTTATTCCTGATCGCGGTTTCGATTCGCTTGACCTCAGAGAACCCGCTCACGCTCCCGTCCCCAACGCCCGCAGCCTCCCGCAGGCCTCCGCCAGATCCTTATCCTTCTTCGCAAAACAAAACCGCAGCAGATCCTCGCCCTTCCCGGGCCTGAAGAACGCCGACCCCGCCACCGAAGCCACCCCCGTCTTCGCCAGCAGCGCCCGCGCCTTCTCCGCCGCCGTCGCCCCCGGCAGATTCGCCGCCGAAGCCAGCACGTAGTACGCCCCGTCCGGAACATGCGGCCGCATTCCCGCATCGCGCAGCGCATCGACGATCATCGTCCGCTTTACCTCGTGCTCCGCCGCCAGCCCTTCATAAAACTCCACCCCCAGCTTCTCCACCCCATCCGCGCATCCCTGCTGCATCGGAGCCGGCGCACACACATACGTCAAATCGTGAAAGTACCCAATCGATCCCACCCACCTCGCATCAGCGATCAGATACCCCACCCTCCACCCCGTCACCGAAAAAGTCTTCGAAAAACCCGACATCAGAATCGTCCGCTCCCGCATCCCGGGAATCGTCGCCGGGCTCACATGCCTCGCCCCGCCATAAATAAAGTGTTCATAGATCTCATCCGTGAATACAAACAGATCGAACT
>JAOAPF010000144.1 GCA_025462755.1 Edaphobacter sp. | reverse complement strand
TGGCTTCGAGGAGATGAAGGCCGTTGAAGTCGGGCCAGAGGCGGTCGGTGACGAAGATCTCGGAGTAGGCGATCTGCCAGAGGAGGAAGTTGGAGATGCGCTGCTCGCCGGAGGTGCGGATGACGAGATCGGGGTCGGGCATGTGCGCGGTGTAGAGCTTGCGCGCGATGCTGGACTCGTCGAGGGTTTCGAGGGCGCCGGCGCCGAGGAGATCGTCGATGGAACAGCCGCGGGCGTGAGCCTCAGTTGTCAGGTCGGTGAGGATTGAGCGGACGGCGTCGACGATTTCTGAACGCGCGCCGTAGTTGAGGGCGAGGGTGAGGGTGGTGCCCGAGTTTTTGGCGGTGGACTCCATGGCCCACTGCATGGTGTCCTGAACCTCCTGCGGGAGGTCGTGGGTGCGGCCGATGTAGGCCATGCGGACGTTGTTGTCGTTCATGCGCTTGACGTTGCCGACGAGGTAGCTCTTGAGGAGCTTCATGAGGAAGCTGACCTCGGACTTGGGGCGGCGGAGATTGTTTTCGAGCGAGAAGGCGTAGAGGGTGAGCCAGGGAAGATTGATGCGGGAGGCGGTCTCGACGACGTATTGGACGGATTCGGCGCCCTTCTGGTGGCCGAGGAAACGCTTGAGGGCGCGCTTGCCGGCCCAGCGGCCGTTGCCATCCATGATGATGGCGACGTGCTGGGGAATTTTTTCGGTGTCGAGCTGCCGATAGATGTTCAACTCTTCGGGAGCGAGTTCGTGGCTGCGACTGGGAACGCGGCTGGGTGCTGAAGGGGGAGTCGTGAGGGGTGTAGATGCGCGCAAAAAGCTACCTCGCAGATTATGACGCTAGCACACCGATGTGGGGTGTGCAATGAACGTCTTGTAACAAGGAGCTGGGCTACGGCTGGCAGTGGCGAGTGGGCTTCGGCTAAGCCGTTTGTTTTGATTCTTCGCGAATGGCTTTTGTTCGCTGGCCCATAAATTGCAAGGAGGTTATCGCCGGTTTGAGTTGGTGACGTTTGCGGTTGATCTGATTTCCGCAATGTTAACCGCAGGCGAACGGAAGGCCCAAACTAGCTTGCTTGTGGTTCGTGGTCGTGCTTGTTTTTAGGGCGGCAGTTACGGAGAGGAGAGCGTCATCGCGGACGGTGGCGCTCTCCCTTGGAGAGGATGATCAGGCGTCGCGAGAACGCTGCTTAGGCAGTGCGACGACGGCCGGCAGCGAGCTCGCGAACGTGGTTGAGGAAGATGGAGCGCTGCAGATCGTCGAGCTGCGAGGTGTACATGGCGATCTCAGCGAGGAAGGGATCGGTCATGAGGACCGCGGTCTCGTCGCGATGGCGCGTGTTGGCGTCGCGCAGCAAGGTGGAGATGTCGACCTGAAGGGCACGGGCGAGGCGGTCGAGAGAGGAGAGGGTCGGCATTGCCTTGCCGTTCTCGATCTTCGAGATGTAGGTGCGGGGCACACCCATTCGAGCTGCAAGCTGCCGCTGCGAGAGGTTGCGCACGTGGCGCAGGTCGCGAACGGCGGTGGCTACCTGTAATCCGCCTTCAACAGCGACGGGGGTGGGTACGAGTGCCAGAGGTGCGGGAGCCGGTTCGGGCTCTTCGACCTCAAGGCATTTGTGGCAGCGGCGGCAGAGAGCGTTCGCTGTCCGAAACTGCACCAAGCTGCAATGATCACAACGCAGTACCTCACGTTGTTCAACGGGTGCCATCATAGTTGCCATAAATTGTGTGTAGCGGGCGGATCCAGAGCAAGGACCGCAGCGCACGTCCGATAACGGAGCGTTCGATGTGCCTAGATTGACACTGGTGTCATAGTGAGTCAAGAGGAAAACCGGGGAGAAACCGGGAAAAGCCTAAAAAAACCGAAGAAGGAATCTAGTTGGTAACCTTAAAAACAGGGAATAAGGTGTAGGGAGTAGGAGTAGAAGACGGAGATTTGCACGAGCGAGAGGAGTGAGATGAGTGAGAGATTAGGACGGGCTGAGGCTTTGATGATGCTGCAGGAGTGGACGCAAGGCGAGAGTCTGCGGAAGCATGGGTTGGCGGTTTCGGTTTGCACTGAGGCGTATGGAGTGATGGAGGCGGAGCGGCTGGGGCTGAGTGGAGCCGCGGCTGAGGAGTTTGTGGAGTTGTATGCGAGTGCCGGGCTGCTGCATGACATGGACTATGAGCGTCACCCGACACAGGAGGAGCATCCGTTTGTTGGAGTCAAACATTTGCGGGAGCAAGGGTGGCCGGAGAGTGTGCTCCAGGCGATTCTGGCGCATGCGGATTATTCAGGGGTTGCTCGGGAGTCGCATCTGGATAAGGCGTTGTTTGCGTGCGATGAGCTGGCGGGATTTTTGACGGCGTGTGCTCTGGTGAAGCCCTCGAAGTCAATTCATGAGGTGGAGGTGGCCGGAGTGAAGAAGAAGATGAAGGACAAGGCGTTTGCTCGGGCGGTGATGCGAGAGGATATTTCGGGTGGGGCGGAGTTGCTGGGGTTGAGCGTGGAGGAGCATGTGGGGAATTGTCTGCGGGCTATGCAGGCTCGGGCGGAGGAGTTGGGATTGGCAGGACAGGTTGGTGTGGCTTAGATCTGGGGCTTAGTTCCAGGGCTCAGCTCTGAATTGTGGCCATTACGGGTCCGGGATCCCAGTAGGCGTGAACGGACACGATCTTCCCGGCATCATTGCACTCGATGACATCGATGCCTTCGAAGGTGACTGGCTTGCCGTTGCGGCCTTTGCCTCTGCCGGTCCACTTTACGGCTGCCGAATTGCCGTTGATGAAGATGTTGTCTTCGGTCAGGCTTACGGTCTCAAATCCGCTGGTGACTTGAGTGAGAAACTGGCGCAGAGCTTCGTGGCCATTCAGTGGGGGCGTGCCGACAGGGTCATGGCTGACGGCATTGGCGTCGAAGGTGTTGACCCAGCGGTCTACGTCCATGGCGCGGATCGCGGCGAAGTATTCGGTCACGGCTTGGTCACAGGAGGTTGGCATTCGGGGAGTGTACGTTGCAGAGGGACGTCCGTCTAGCAACAACTGCGAAGGACCGCCAGGCAGACGAGTGAGATGGGGCGACGCAGGCTCGGGCGGGGGAGTTGGGATTGGAGGGGGAACGAATCTTAGCTTCAAAACTCTTCAGGCAGGTCGAAATGTTTGGCGAGGTAAATGATGAGTGCCGCAAGTATGGCCCCTCCAATCCAAACGACAATACGAGAACCTAACCTGGGGGCTACTTCGGATAGATTATTTTCGCTTGGCTTCAAAGGGTTGTAGAGAATCGCGATTTCGTGCCCTCTCTCCAACGGTTCGCTAGGCTCATATTCGTCGATGAAAAGTTTTCCGTCGACGGTGTAGCTGAAACTGACCACGAAAAAACTACTGTCCACATAGTCGTCAGATAAATCACGCAGGCGGGCAGGATGGTAAGTACTGGACAATATTCTCGCAGTGACTTCCTTCCATGCGGTATCTTCGGTCGCATTAGAGCAGCGTTCCTTCATCTAGGTGTTGAACTCCTTGCTTAAAATTCTTGCAATACGGTTTGTGGCTAAGGCTGTGTTGGTTTCGGCGACTGTGTTGGGTAGATTGACGGGGCGGGTGGCGTCTTCGATGACGATGGTTTCGAAGCCGAGTTTGTGACCGTCAATGGCGGAGTAGCGGACGCAGAAGTCGTAGGCGAGGCCGCAGAGGAAGAGGCGGGTTAGGTTGCGCTCGCGGAGGTAGCCGGCGAGGCCGGTTGGGGTGTGGTGGTCGTTTTCCAAGAAGGCGGAGTAGCTGTCTATGTGGCGGCGGAAGCCTTTGCGGAGGATGAGTTCGGCGTGGGGGATGTGGAGGGCTGGGTGGAAGGCTGCGCCTTCGGTGTGCTGGAGGACATGTTCGGGCCAGAGGGTTTGGGGGCCGTAGGGGACTTTGATCACTTCGAACGGATTTTTGTTTGGGTGGGTTGTGGCGAAGGAGATGTGTTGGGCGGGGTGCCAGTCCTGGGTGAGGATGACGTGGTCGAATTTCTTGGCGAGGGTGTTGATGAGGGGGACGATGGCGTCGCCGTCTGGTATGGCTAAGGCTCCCCCGGGCATGAAGTCGTTCTGGACGTCGATGACTAGGAGAGCATCGGTGGGTTGGAGTTGCATGCTTGTTTGATGGTAGTTCAATGGGTGAGGAGTGCGGTCGTGCTTCGCACTATGCCCACATCTCAAAATCGAGATATGGGGTACCCGGCTCCCGAATTTGTGCTAGGGTTTGAGGTTTTTGGTGTCCTGGATGGTGCCGATTTTGATGTCGGATTGTTTGCAGGTTTTGTCGCGGCAGAAGCCGGTGATCCAGACCTCGCCGCCGCCGATCATGGCTCCCTGCGAGTTGACGAAGAGGTTTTCGTATTTTTGCTTGAAGATGGCGTCTTGAATATCGTGGGTGATGATGGCGTCGTAGTCCTTGATAAAGGCCTTCTCGTTTTTTACGGTGAAGGGCTTTTTGCCAGGGTTCACCTTGATGGGGTAGTGGACGAGGGCGGCGACGGCGGCGGCGTTGTGACTGGCGACGGATTGTTGCAGATTGGTGAGGAGTTGCTGAACCTTGACGTGATCTCCGACGGATAGATCGATGGACTTGTTCAGGTCGGCGAGGTTGGTTTGAGCGGCGTGGAGGTTTGGCGGGAGGAGTGTGCCCGCGATCAGGACGAGGCTTGTGAGTTGAGTGCGGATGGTCATTCCGGGCTCCGTGGATGATGTCGAGGATTCGTGTCGAGGATAGTACACGTGTCTGCGTGAGACGTTAAGCGCAATGTGTAGCTAAGATGCTAAGCTGACGTGTTTTTTGTGGATGGTGTGATGGCGGAGGATTCGAAGTTGGAGAATGTGTTGGCGACGAAGCTGGATGTGAAGGCACCGCGGTTTGGTGCGAATCGCGAGGCCTTGCGGGTGTTGATGGCGGCTTTGCGGGTGGAAGAGGATGAGATTCGGCTGGGCGGAGGGGCGAAGGCTGCCGAAGCGCAAAGGGCAAAGGGGCGGCTGACGGTAAGGGAGCGGCTGAAGCTGCTGCTGGATGAGGGGGCGGAGTTTCTGGAACTGGGGCTTTGGGCGGCGTATCGGATGTATGAGGAGTATGGCGGGGCTCCGGCGGCGGGGGTGGTGACCGGGTTGGGGAGGGTGAGCGGGCGGCTGTGCATGATCATTGCGAATGACGCGACGGTGAAGGCGGGGGCGTTTTTTCCGATGACGGCGAAGAAGGTGCTGCGGGCGCAGACGATTGCGCTGGAGAACCGGATTCCTACGCTGTACCTGGTGGATTCGGCGGGGGTGTTTCTGCCGCTGCAGGAGGACGTGTTTCCGGATACGGATGATTTTGGCCGGGTGTTTCGCAATAACGCGGTGATGAGCTCGCTGGGAGTGCCGCAGATTACGGCGATTATGGGGATGTGCGTTGCGGGTGGGGCGTATCTGCCGGTGATGACGGATACGGTGTTGATGACGGAGGGCTCGGGGTTGTTTCTGGCGGGGCCTTCGCTGGTGCAGGCGGCAATTGGGCAGAAGACAGGAGCGGAGGAGCTTGGTGGGGCTTCGATGCATGCGGAGATCTCGGGGACGGTGGACTTCAAGGAGCCGAATGATCATTTGTGCCTGGCGCGGTTACGTTCTTTGGTGGGGAAGATTGGGGAGCGGGCCGGGGCTCCGTTTTCGCGGGTGGCTTTTGATGCGGTGAGAGATGCTCCGAAGTATGCGGCTGAGGATTTGTATGGGTTGATTGATCCTGATCCGGCTAAGGCGGCTAGCAATGTTTACGATATGCGGGATGTGATTGCGCGGATCGTTGACCGCTCGGAGTTTGATGAGTATAAGGCGGAGTTTGGGCGGACGGTGTTGTGTGGGTATGCTCGGGTCGGTGGGCGGGCCGTGGGGATTGTGGCGAATCAGAAGGTGCATCAGTCGCAGACAGCGCTCGATGGCAGCAAGCGAACGGAGTTTGGCGGGGTGATCTATACGGAGAGTGCGCAGAAGGCGGCGCGGTTCATTATGGATTGCAATCAGAGTTTGATTCCGCTGATTTTTCTGCATGACGTGAATGGGTTCATGGTGGGGAAGGATGCGGAGTGGAGTGGGATTATTCGGGCCGGGGCGAAGATGGTTTCGGCTGTGAGTACGAGTGTGGTGCCGAAGATTACGGTGATTGTCGGGGGGAGTTTTGGGGCGGGGCACTATGCGATGTGCGGGAAGGCTTATGATCCGCGGTTTTTGTGTGCGTGGCCGACGGCTCGGTATGCGGTGATGAGTGGGGCTTCGGCTGCGAATACTCTGGCTGAGGTGAGGGCGAAGCAGATGGAGCGCGGGGGGAAGGTGCTCTCGGATGCGGAGAAGCAGGCACTGTATGACGAGATCAAGTCGTCGTATGATGCGCAGGCCGATCCGAGGTATGGGGCGGCGAGGCTTTGGATCGATGCGATTATTGATCCGGTGAAGACGCGGGAGGTGCTGATGACGGTGCTGGAGGCGGCTAGTTTGAATCCTGAGGTGGCTAGGTTTAATCCGGGGGTTTTGCAGACTTGATATGGAAACGTACGATCGTGCTCTTCTGGATATCGATTGCAACTAGCGCGTTATTCTCCGCTCAGATTTATCGAGAATATCGCGAGTCACGCCCATGCAGAGAATGGCAAAAGCGTGAAGCTCAAAGCGGTCCCCGCTCTGTTGTAGCCGACGAGGCGAAGGTTGTGTTCACCCCGTGCCAGATCAATACGGAACCTGGATTTTGGCCGAAGGCTCTTGTTCTCAGTTGGTTTATTCTTTGTGTCGCATTCTTTTGTTCGTTCGTACAAGATGTGTTTTTGTATGTGAGAGAGCGCCGAAGGGGCATGATTATAGGGGAGTTTTACATGGCGCAGGTGAAGATAGTTTATGAATGTAATCGGACAAAAAGCGACGACAAAAGCGGAATGCGGGGGTTCTTCCCCATTCGACTTTGCTCAGGGGCAGAATGACGACATAAAACCAGCAGCTGCAAGAGAAACGACAAAAGCAGATCCCTACGGGATGACAAAAACGGACAAACAACAGCAAAAGCAACCGCAGGTCCTTCGACTCAGCAACTCGCAAAGTGCGCGAGTTGCTTCGCTCAGGATGACATACTTGGGAAGTGAAGAATTGTTAGGGCAGATATGAGTAATTTGGTGAAGATTATTGAGTGTCCGCGGGATGCTTGGCAGGGGTTGCCGAAGAATATGCCGGCGGAGGTGAAGGCGGACTATCTGCGTGTGTTGATTGCGGCGGGGTTCAAGCATATCGATGCGGTGAGCTTTGTTTCGCGGGCGGCGGTGCCGCAGATGGCGGACTCGGAACTGGTGCTGGAGTATCTGGATCCGCCGGATGATGTGGAGATTATTGGGATCGTCGTGAATGCGAAGGGGGCTGAGCGGGCGGTGAAGACGGGGAGCGTGCAGACGCTGGGGTTTCCGTATTCGATCTCGCCGGAGTTTTTGAAGCGGAACCAGAGCCAGACGCCGGAGGAGTCGCTGGAGGAGCTGGAGAAGGTGGGGACGCTGGCGTATAAGGCGGGGATGGATGTGGTGGCGTATATCTCGATGGCGTTCGGGAATCCTTATGGCGAGGCTTGGGATATTGATGAGGTGGTGGCGGCTTGCGATCTGCTGGCGGATAACGGCGTGACGCAGATATCGCTGGCGGATACGGTGGGGTTGGCTACGCCGAAGCAGGTGGCGGATGTGGTTGCTGACGTGATTGCGGTGCATGGCGATATCGGTGGAAACGGCCGCGGCGCTATCGAGATTGGAGTGCATCTGCATGCGCGGCCGGATAATGCGGCGGCTAAGGTGCGGGCGGCGTATGAGGCCGGGTGCAGGCGGTTCTATGCGGCGATTGGCGGGTTGGGTGGATGTCCGTTTGCTCAGGATGCGTTGGTGGGGAATATAGCTACGGAGACTTTGC
>JAOAPF010000142.1 GCA_025462755.1 Edaphobacter sp. | reverse complement strand
AGTAACAACTTCAACGCGAATACAACCGAGCCCGATGATAATCATCAATTCGACGTGAAGGTCGACTATCAATTCGGTAATGGTGACCGGTTGTTCGCGCGGGAGTCCTTTCAGCGACGTGACCTCTCCGCTCCTTCGCCAGGTACCCGATTCATCCAGATTAATGACGTCAATGCCCAATCCAGAAACCACAACGCGGCAATCGGGTACAACCATACGTTTTCCCCCACAGCGACGAACGAACTGCGGATCGGGTTCAATCGGTTTTACACGCAGGATTTTGGAAATGACTTAGGGACCAATGAAAATACCGCACTTGGAATTCCCAATGGCAACGACGCTGCATTTGGTGCAACAGGGATCGGAAACTTCAGCATAGGCAACATAGCCCACACTGGCTCGCAGGGGTGGACGAACTCGCATCGAATCAGCAATTCCTATCAGCTTACGGACAATTTCATCAAAGTCTTTGGCCGCCATACGTTCACCATTGGCGAAGACTACAGGCGTTTGCAAGCCTCGTTGACGAATTCGGATGCCAACAAGAATGGTGACTTCACCTATGTCTCGGACTACACAAGCAGTTGCACGATGCAGCCGACTTGCACAGGCAAGACAGGCGGGAATCAGTTCGCCAGTTTTCTGCTCGGTCTCTCGTCCGCGGAAGATCGAGGCTTCGTTGCTACCGACCCGGCCACTCGTGCAACGCTTTTGAGCGTTTACGGTCAAGACCAATACAAACTGACCAGAAATTTGACTTTGAATCTGGCGCTGCGTTGGGACCTGATCACGCCGGCGATCGATAAGGACAACCATCAATCCAATTTCGACCTTGCGAAGGGTGTTCTGGACTTTGCCAGTTCGGGCAATCGCGGACCGAACGTGAATACCTACTACGCGGGCTATTCTCCTAGGGTTGGATTCGCCTATTCCCCTAATAGCGGAAAGACTGCCATCACAGGTGCCTTTGGAATTACCTACTTCCCGGGCAATTTTGGCGCGATAGGTGGATTCCTGGAAAGGAACTTCCCGTTCTTCGAAGTCTTCAACGCCCAGGCACAGTTAAGCAACATTTCCCTCACTCCACTTAGCGTTAGCGGCCTTCCAGCCTATATACCGACGCCTATCACGGCACCGGTGCAGCCGCCAGTAGGAGTCGGCGTAGAACTCATGTCTCAGCGAATGCAGCCCGACATGGCAGACGCCTGGAACGTTGGAGTCCAGCAGGAGCTTTCTCCATCGACCGCGCTCAGTATTACTTACGTCGGAACGAAAGGCACACACCTGTTTCGGAGGCGGAATATCAATACACCTCCGCCAGGAACCACTTCCTTCAATTCGCGCCTCCCGTACCAATACTTCAATGCATCGGGACAGCAATATGCGACGAATATTGGATATGCCGGAGCCGACGGTTCCTCCATCTACAACGCCCTTCAGGTGCAACTCAAGACCAGAATGTCGCATGGTTTACAAGGCAGGATCGCTTATATATGGTCGAAAGAGATTGATGACATGAATCTCTGGTGGCCGCTTGGAAATGACAGAGTGAATCGTGGAGTAGGCACGAGCCAGGCTCCGGACGTCCCGCAGAGCTTTATCGCGAGCCTTGTCTACCAGCTACCGTTCGGTAAAGGGCAGCGGTGGCTTTCCGACGCCTCCCGTCCCACTGAACTGTTGGTCGGCGGCTGGCAGCTCAGCACGATCACGATCCTACAGTCCGGAATGCCCCTCACGATCAAGGCCGCCTTCGACAATCTGGGCAGTGGTGTCACTAACAGAGCAAATGTAACTTGCCCTACAGTGAATACGATCGGATCTGTATCGAAATGGTTTGACACTAGTTGCTTCACCACTCCCGGTCCCCTTCAACTAGGCAATTCCGGATCAGGCAAAGTGCGCGGGCCAGGTTATTTCAACGCGGATCTATCCTTGTCCAAATCTCAAAGTATTCGAGAGAAAATGAGACTCATCCTTCAGGTTGATGCCTTCAATCTCTCTAACACTCCCCACTATTCCAACCCGGATACGAATCTTGCAGACTCAAACTTCGGCCAAATTGGCGGAACGAATGGAATTCCGAGACAGATTCAGCTTGGTGTACACGTAACCTTCTAACATCGCGATGAATTAGCCTACCGGTGCCACTCAACTCTTGGGTGGCGCCGGAAGTTTGCTACAACGAATTTCGGCGGTTACGTTGAGATGCACAGACTACAAAGCCCGGCAAAAGATCTGGAAAGGAAGCGAACAATGGTCGACCGGAGACGGTTTGTTGGAGCACTTATGGCCACCGCTGTCACGTCACACGCAGAGCGGTTTGCTAAAGGCAGCCGCCTTTCCAGAAAGACGGCCAACGGCCTGATCCCTGAAAGTCCATCCGACACGCCGAACTACTGGTGCACCTGGGCCGCACAGAACTATATGTATGGCCATGATCTTCCGGAGCTCGACCCTAAAGTGTTGGAGGGTGATTCGGGAAGCAAGCTGGCTCACGATGCCATGACGGAGAAGATGCTCTTCGGAAGAACAGGATGGGCACAAGACTTCTTTCCCAGGATTCGTGAGGATGTGCTCTTCCTCCTCGATGACGGATGGCAAATTGGAGGTACCGCAAGCTTCGAGCTAGACCCGAAAAAGTTTCCCTCCTTTACTGGATCTCCTGCTGACCGGCTCATGAAGCTGAATCATGCGATCCGGGGCGCAGGATGGCGTGGAACGGCGCTTTGGTGCCGAAATACCCCAGGGGGAGATGCGGATCATCGCCTCGAGAGTCTTAGTCACTCTGCCGGGATCAAGTATTGGAAGGTTGATATAGGTGATCCGACATTCAACCTGGTGCGGCTCCGCAATCAAACGCATATCCCCCTTACGTTAGAGCATGTCCACGGCGAATGGCCCGTGAATGGAGATTGGAGAAACGATGGGCGATTCGGTGCGCAACGGTGGGGTTCCAACCGAATGGAAATCCTGCAGCATACCGATGTCTATAGAACCTATGATGTGACCTCGATCCTATCTTTGCCGACAACCGTCGATCGGGTTTCTGAAATGCTGAAGGGAGCTGAAGGGCATTCTGAAGTGCGCGGCCTGTTGAATGTAGAAGATGAAGTTTACGTGGCTGCGGCTATGGGGTGCACTATGGGAATTCTGCGCCACCCACTTCAAGGAATGAGGCCTGGAAAAGATACAGATCTATTTTTCAATGGGCCCAGACAAACCAAAAAAAGGATGGATGAAGTTGTGCGGGCGCTTCGTTGGCAACGGATTGCACCACCGTTCTCTCCAGGATTGGGATCAGTAAAGCTCAGCGATGAAATTTTGACGGACAGTTGGATCTTTGAGAGAGGTCAAACCTGGCAGAACGAAATTGTAGGGGCGAGAGTGCAGCAAGGAGCCCCAGCGTGTCTCGCTCGCAATATTAGCTTGCCCGAGGTAAAGGTGAAGGGTGACAAACCATTTGTCTTCACAACAAGGTTTCCAAATGGCGCGGTCGCAATCGGAGCACAGGAGCGAACTCAGGTCGGCAACGGCTGGTACATGCCTAAATGTGATGTAACTCTATCTGTAGGCGACGCGCCCGGACCTTATGGTGTATTTGGCTATTTCGACAGCCTTACTCTGGCTTTCGATAACCCCCCACACGATAAACGGGTTCTCGCACAGGATCTGGCAGGTGATGAGCCTATCGATATTTCGAGTATGGTGCAGGTTAGGGGGAAAAGTCTGTACATACCCGGTAAAGTGATCAGCAGGATAGGCCTTCATAGCGCGACACCAGGGGATATCTCTGCACCTGGGTTGGTGATTGCTATCGGCTGAAGCATACGTTAGACGGGTGTACCACTGACGATGACACACGTATGGAGTTTGCAACTTCGGCAAGATGACCGCCCGCATCGGAACTCTCGTCAAATTGGCCGCCCCTGACGCTCGACCCTTGTCCAGAATCGTGAGTCACATATTCAAGGAGGAAACGTGACGGGACGTTGTAAGTTGTGTCTGATTGGAGTGCTCTTGGCAACTGCGGCGCTGACTGCACAGAACTCTCCAACTGCTCCGGTATCGGAGTTGCAGCTTGAGTCTTCAGACGCGAAGCTGGTTCAGGTATTCCAGTGGGCAAAGTCGCAGGCGCTGGCTTATGCTCACGATGGTTCCGATCCTGGAGGGCCATGGTATGAAGCTGCACTTCCAGGACGTAATTCGTTTTGCATGCGCGACGTCGCGCACCAGACCACAGGTGCAGCGGCGCTAGGCCTCTATTCGGCTAATCTCAACATGCTGGGGCGATTTGCCGCCGCTGTTTCACCTACCCGCGATTGGGCAGGATACTGGGAGATCGATCGATTCGGCCATCCCTCACCCGCGGATTACGTTAGCGACGATGACTTCTGGTACAACCTTCCGGCGAACTTCGATCTTTTGGATGCTATCGTCCGTATGTGGAGGTGGACTGGTAACGACATATATCTCAATGACCCTCGATTCCGGAACTTTTATGAGAACACTGCTGCCGCCTACCTGAAGGCGTGGGATCTTCAGCCAGATCGCGTCCTGAAGCGATCCCGCATTATGCATCAGCGCTTGCGGGAAGGAAAGTTCGTTCGAGCGCGTGGCATTCCGAGTTACACCGAGGGCAGGGAAGACTTCAACGTCGGCACAGATTTGCTTGCGGCGGAATACCGCGCCTTTGAATCTCTTCGGCTGGTTGCTTTGAGCCGGCATAAGGTGAACCTGGCCGCACAATATGGGCACACGGCAGATGAGATCGCACACCTGATCGAACACGAAGCCTGGTCTGAGGAAGAGCATCACTATATGGGATTCTTCTCTCAGGGTGGCAGAACCCAAGGTTCGGGCGATGCGATGGTCTTATACTTCGGCGCAACCAGCGACCCAATCCACATTCGTGGCGCGCTCACCCACATCGAATCACCTGAGTACTTGAAGAATATTGGTATTGAAGAGGAGAGCTATCTACCGCAGACCTTCTATCACTATGGCGAGAAGGCCGCTGCGTACGAACGGATGATGGATGTCAGCCGCCCGGACAAAGACAGGCGCGAATACCCTGAGGTCTCCTTTGCTGTGATCAGCGCGCTGGTGTCGGGAATGATGGGCGTAGAGACGATTTACGATCCCCCTTCGGGGCGCACACTGATCCGTTCGATTTCTCGGCTTGCCAAGACATCCGATACTGCGACGATGAAGGGGATCCGTATACGCCAAAATCTGGTGGATTTGAAACATACAGGTGATCGAGAGAGTTCATTGACAAACCGCTCTGGACCACCTCTGCATTGGCAGGCGACGTTCTTGGGTAAGATTTCTTCCTTGAAGGTGAATGGTCGGCCAGTCCGTACAAAGAGTGCCTCCGACTCTGTAGGAACGCCCGTCAGTTGGATAATCGTCGATGTCCCTTTGGGAGCCACAGTTGTTGTGAGTCTCCCTTGAGTGAGGTTCGATCCAATACCTTCCAAGCTATCTACTGGCCGACTCTTGCTCCGCCCTTGACAAGTTCCAGTTGCCAAATGGGCGCAGCCAGAACCTCGGGAGGAGCGTCGGAGTAACATTGGTATGCGAGTACGGAGTGAGGTGGATGCGAACTCTGTTCAGCCTGACACTGTCCTGGATACTTTTGCTTCCTCTGCTCTCCGCCGAAGTGCAGCAGGTACACGTAGATCCTCGGCCTGTCAGGCTGCCGATTATCTCCGGCAGGGATATTCGGTTCAACCATCTCTCTACAACGGAGGGACTGTCTCAGATAAAAGTAAGCCAGATCCTACAGGACGATCAGGGATTTATGTGGTTTGGCACTCAATATGGGTTGAACCGGTTCGACGGCTACAAATTCAAGGTTTTCGTTAACGATCCAAGAGACCCTAACAGCCTCAGTGGGGTATTGATTGGCGCGCTCTTCAAAGATCGCGATGGCACACTCTGGGTCGGATGCGATCAATTCATCAATCGATTCGACAGAGAGACTGAGACCTTTCGTCGGTACCCGGTTCCCTCCGTCTTCCACATTAGTCAGGACGCCACCGGAATATTATGGTTAGCTACACCTACCGGTCTGTATGCATTAGATCCGGCGACGGGACAAATCCGCCGTTATTCTCATGATCCAAACGATCTTTCAAGCCTCAGCAGCAACGACATCAAGTCGAGTGGTGAAGACAGAGAGGGCAGGTTCTGGGTCGCGAGTGACAAGGGGCTGGAGGAGTTTGATCGCACAACCGGGAAGGTAATGCTGCGTATTCCGGCGCGTGGGCTCGGGTTTTCCTTCTATGAAGATCGCTTCGGCGCGCTCTGGATATTCGCCAACATGACAGCCGTCTTTGACCGGAAGACGAACACACTGACTCAGTATTCGTTTTACGAGCGGAAATCGCCCAGCACGGTCATAACGGGCGTAAACGCGATACTCGAAGACCGCAACGGCACTTTATGGCTGGCAACGAACGGCGCCGGCTTGCTCAAATTCGACCGGGAGCATCGGAGATTTATTTCCTACCGAAATAACCCTCTCGATCCTGAGAGCATCGGCCAGGACAATGTAATCAGCTTATTCGGGGACCGGGAAGGAAACGTCTGGGCAGGCCTTGGCGGCATGGGGCTCAGCAGATTTTCTACGACGGCTCCGCCGTTTAAGAGATACCGTCACGATTTCGGGAATCCGAATAGTACGGGTGAACCCTTCGTTGGTGCGATATACGAAGATCGTCTAGGAATCCTGTGGATCGGAAACCACGAGGCACTCAACCGTATTGACCGCACTACCGGCCAGTACTCCTCTTACCCGACTGCCGGACCAGGAGAGGGCAGCGATGTGATCACGATACGCGAAGATCGCTCAGGCGGCCTTTGGGTGGGAACTTTCAGCCATGGGCTTTACCGTTTCGACCGGCGGACGCGACAGTTCACAAGATTCCAGCACAATCCGGCAGATCCCTACAGTCTGAGCAACGATATCGTCTCACGTCTTCTTATCGACCATAACGGAACGCTCTGGGCTGCCACGTGGGACGGTCTGAATCGTTTCGACGCAGCCACGGAACGCTTTAGGACATATAGGCCCGATTCACAAGACAGAACCCCGTTCTATTTGGAGCTGGGCGAGGATTCGAAAGGCGCCCTGTGGCTCGGAACCCACGCTTCAGGTCTGCAGCGTTTCGAACCGGAAACCGGCCAGTTCGCGGTCTATCAACACGACATTCATCGTCCGGGGGCGTTGAGCGATAACCGGGTGAACTCGGTGTATTTCGATCGCTCGGGCACGACGTGGGTAGGTACCCAAAATGGACTGAACAAACTCGAGCCGAAGACGGGCACGTTCACTGTTTACACACAGCAGGATGGCCTCGCCGGCAACGCCGTGGGCTGCATCCTCGAAGACGGCCACGGCGACCTGTGGATGAGCACCAATAATGGTGTATCAAGATTCGATACACAAAGAAAGGCATTCAAGAATTACTCGACTGCTGATGGGCTTCCAGGCGCTGATTTCACCGGCTGGGGCGCTTGCTTCAAGAGTGCATCGGGTGAGATGTTCTTTGCCGGCTTCAGCGGGGCAACCGCATTCTATCCGGATAAAGTAGAGGACAGCTCGTACGTGCCACCGGTCGTTCTCACCAATTTCCGGTTGTCGGGTGGTCCAGTTGCGATCGGAGGCGGTTCGCCACTCGAAAAGTCCATTACGTATGCTAGTGTCTTGAACCTCTCCCACAGGCAAAACATGTTCTCGCTGGAGTTTTCGGCCCTCAGCTACTCGAATCCTGCGACCAATCGCTATCGGTACAAGCTGGAGGGATTGGATTCAGAATGGCACGAAGTCGGCAGCGAACAGCGGCTTGTGAACTACACCACTCTGCCTGCGGGCATCTATAGGTTCCGTGTGCAGGGCGCAACCAGTCGGGGTCCCTGGAGCGATGGGAGTGCCGGCCTGCGAATTGAGATCCTTCCGCCGTGGTGGAGTACATTGTGGTTTCGCGTGTTGTGCGGAGCGGCTTTCCTGGCATTGTTCTGGACGCTTTATCAACTCCGCCTCCGTCGACTGGCGTGGGAGTTCAATATGACGTTGGAAACGCGGGTTAACGAGCGGACGCGCATCGCGCGGGACCTGCACGATACTCTGCTGCAAAGTTTTCACGGATTGATGTTTGAATTTCAGGCGGCTCGCAACATGCTCCCCCGGCGCCCCAAAGAAGCAATGGAAGTTCTCGATAGCGCGATCGTTGGGACCGAGCAGGCAATCGCCCAGAGCCGGGATGCTATTCAGGACATACGTTCAGAGCCAGTCGCTCAGAGCGATCTTGCACAATTGCTGACGGCCGCGGGTCAAGAGCTGGCGAACTCTCAGGAGGATAACCGTGAGGCGCCGGTCTTCCGCGTGATCGTGGAGGGCGAGCGACAAACCTTGTCTCCGATCCTCCAGGACGAAGTCTACCGGATTGCCCGCGAGGTGCTACGAAATGCATTTCAGCACGCGCGTGCACATTTGATCGAGGCTGAGATTCGATACGATGATCACCTGCTTTGCTTGCGGATCCGCGATGATGGACAGGGCATTGACCCGAAAGTCCAGAAGGAAGGACGGCGCGCCGGACATTGGGGATTGCCCGGTATTCGTGAACGTGCCCAGCGTATCGGGGCACAATTAGATTTTTGGAGCGAAGCGGGAGCGGGCACGGAAGTTCAGCTAACCGTTCCCGCCGCGGTTGCGTACGAAACATCGCCTGATAGTTCTATGTTCAGGCTATTCCAGAAGGCAGGTAGTCATGAGCATCGATCCTAGGCTGATTCGGATCCTTACCGTCGACGACCATCCTCTGCTCCGCAAGGGGATCGCAGCACTGGTTAACGCTGAATCTGACATGAAGTTGGTTGCGGAGGCGTCCAACGGAAAGGAAGCCATCGAACAGTTCCGATTGCACCGTCCGGATATAACGTTGATGGATCTTCAGATGCCGGATTTGGACGGCATCGAAGCAATCAGCTGCATTCACGGGGAATTCAATAACGCCCGGATCATTGTCCTGACCACGTACACAGGCGACGTTCAAGTGGTGCGGGCCCTTAAAGCGGGTGCGCGCGGTTACGTATTGAAGGGACACGTGCATAGACAACTACTCGAGACCATTCGTGCTGTCCATGCTGGACAAAAGCGAATACCACCGGAAATTGCTGTTGAGCTAGCTGACCATGCCGCAGATGACGAATTGACCTCACGCGAAATAGACGTACTGCGGCTGATCGCCGCCGGCAATGCCAACAAACAGATTGCCGACCAGCTCGCGATCGGCGAAGCGACCGTTAAGAGCCACGTCACGAACATACTTTCTAAGCTTGGCGCTAACGACCGGTCCCACGCTGTGACGATTGGGTTAAAGCGAGGAATTATCGAGCTATAGGACCCGCCGAAAGTAGGATAGCCGGGCCCTACTTTCAGCGGTTTCGATCCTGTTGCAAATCCCTTACGGTGCCAGAGGGGTGGTTTTTGCAACGGCTATTCTCGACGTTCGCCAGCGGTTGGCCCGGCATAGGCCTTCTGTTCCAGCGGCTGCTAACCGCCACCGCTCTCCTTTACTATGGGATCCCGCACCTGGGGCCACAGTTTGCACCGATCCTCCCGCAAATGATCGGAGCCGGTGCGGGAATAGCTCTCCTCGTCGGTTTGTGGACCCCGGCGGTGGGAACGCTGGTAGCAATCGTCGAGGTTTGGGTCGCTCTCTCGCATCCTGGTAACTCACTAATCCCCATCATGTTGGCGACCCTTGGTGCCACTTTGGCAATGATCGGGCCTGGCGCCTGGTCTATCGATGCCCGGCTCTTCGGCAGGAAGCACATCGAAACTCTGGGACGCTAGAGACATTTATCCCCTCGAAAGTGGTGGCGTTGGGTCTCACGATGTAGTGAGCCTACGATCCGACCATTTGAGGTTGTTCGCAGGGCGAAACTTGTTCCACACTCGTTTCGAAAGCTTAAGGACTCACACCCATGAACGCAGGTCGCCCTGGCATCGTTACTGATTATTCTCTCCGCGAGTCAGAGCCGTGTGTGAACGTTGAAAGTACGATGGACGACGGAAGGGAGAAAAGTATGTCGGCACAAACAATCTGGGCAAGTGAAGCCCCCACAGTCAGCCATCCCGCATCTTTTGAAATCGAGGAGGCGGTATCGGCGCGTGTCGCATTCGACAGCAGCCAACACCGCGGCAGCGGCTTGCCCAGGATGATCAGCAACAGCTTCGGGCAGGTCATCGGCAAGAGTCCGGCGCTGAAAGCGGTGCTCGAACAAGTCGAACTCGTCGCGCCTACGGATTCCACCGTTCTTATCCAGGGAGAAACCGGCACCGGCAAGGAGCTGATCGCGCAAGCGATTCACAACACCGGCTTGCGGCGAGGTCGTCCGTTCGTAAAGCTGAATTGCGCTGCCATTCCACTGGATCTGCTCGAAAGCGAGCTTTTCGGCCACGAGAGAGGCGCGTTTACAGGAGCCATCGCGCAAAAGATTGGCCGTTTCGAGCTGGCCGACAAAGGCACTCTATTCCTCGATGAGGTGGGGGATATACCGCTGGCATTGCAGCCCAAACTGCTCCGCGTACTGCAGGAACAGGAGTTCGAGCGCCTAGGAAGCAACCGGACTCACCAAGTGGACGTTCGGCTGGTGGCGGCAACGAACCGTGATCTCATGGAGATGGTGAATCGGGGCCAATTTCGCAGCGACCTTTACTACCGTCTTAATGTGTTTCCGGTCCTGTTGCCACCTTTGCGGGAGCGCCGCGAAGACATCCCGGCCTTGGTGGCGCATTTTGTCGAGTATTTTGGCCGCCGGATGGGTAGGCAAATCGAACGCATTCCTCCAGAAACGATGTCTGCGTTTAGCTCGTACCAGTGGCCGGGAAATATCCGCGAGCTACAAAACCTGATCCAACGTGCAGTGATCCTTTCAAACGATGGCGTGCTTCCCGATCCTTTGCCGGCAAAGGAGGCGGAGCGTGTCTTCAGTCCTCCAACTACTCTGATGGACTCGGAACGCGCGCTCATCCTGCAGACGCTGCAAGCCGTCGGTTGGGTGATCGGCGGCGAGAAAGGCGCGGCCGCTAGACTTGGCTTGAAACGCACCACGCTGATGAGCCGGATGTCGAAGATGGGGATCTCCCGGCCTCCTTTCCAAAGTAGACACGACGTGATGGGGCCCGCAGCCTGGAAGCTGGGCTCGGCACCGCAAGCTTGAGCGTCAAAGACCGACGAACGGAAGGAGGTCAAAAATGGCGGCACAAACTAGCTGGGTAAAACTGGTGATGGAGGTCAGATTATGTTGGGTTTTTTCCTTGGGTGAACGCTCTCCAGAGTCTGCGAGGACCTGCCGGACGATGTCTTCGGCTCTTACGGCCGCATCGTTGGTTGCCGTCAGGGGGACGTCGTTGGGTAGCCAGACGTCGAGATAAAACCAATATTGAACGTCTTCCGGAAAGAACTGTTGTTTGAGATGGGAAGCCACGAAGGCGCCAACGATCAGAAATGCCAGGGATCCGAGCAGGACGCTCCAGCGGTGAGCGATCGCGCGACCAACGAGCCTGTTGTAGAAGCCGTAAAGCCCCGCTCTCGCTTCTCCTCAATACTGAGTTCTTCTTCTTAGGAGGTCTTTGAATGTAATAGCCCAGCAGTGGAATGAATGTCATGGAAACAACCAGCGCGCAGAGCAGCGAAGCAGTCATCACGATCGGAAGGCTTCGAAGGAACTGACCGGTATTGCCTGTCAGCATCAGGAACGGAAGATAGGCGATGACGTTGGTGATCGTGGCAAAGAAGATCGCGGTCGCCAACTTCGTCGGACCAAGCCACGCCGCAACGCTGCGCGGAAGGCCATCTGCGAGACCGCGTTTGATTCGATCCCCGGAGACAACTGGCACATCGACCAAGAGTCCGAGCGCGATAATGAGCGTTGCCACAGACACCTGCTGGAGGTCGATGCCCATCATGTAGACGACGCCGAAGGTCATGGCGAGTGTGATGGGTATCGCCAGGGCCATGATGAGCGCAAGTCTCCCTTCCCAGAAGCCGATGAGCGAGACAATAACGACGAGAATGATCGCTTCGTTGAGCGCGCGCAGAAAGAGGTGAATGTTTTCCTTTACCTGCACGGGTTGGTCGGAAGTGTGGACGGTGATGAGATCGGGAGGGAGGATGCGATGAAGCTGTGCCAATTTTGCATCGATCGACTCGCCGAATTTTGCGATCTGGTTTTCATCACGCATGTAGATGGCGATCGTAACGGTGCGACTACGGCGCCAGTGTCCATCGGCATCCTGCCATGTGTAGTAGTTCAGGTAGAGGAAGCGGCTACCCGACTCATTCTGCGGCTGTCCTGGGCAGACTGAGATTTTGGCGATAGCAGGGTCATTCACCCGGAACGGATTCCTGAAGCAGAGACTCCAGATCCATCGTGGATAGCCTGACCTGACCCGCCTCGACCGAGTGCACTAAGGCTTCGGCTATCGTGATGCCTCTGATCCTCCACGTACGGCGCTCCAATTGACTTTGAACCGCCGTCGAAGTTGCTTTCTTGAGGCTCCCTCTATAGCCGCCGAGAATTCGGTCCCGTCTTTTGTATCCAGACGGTCTGACCCCTCCCGCCTCAATGCCTCTCCAATTCAGGAATCCCGGCAAGCCCAACAGAGGTTAGCGAATGGTAGTGGTCGCGTATTGGTAAGTTATCAATGGAAGTTTTCGACGAGCATCAAATCACTGCCAATCTGGTCGATCTGACTGTACAGAATCAACCGCTCATCCGGTGAAAGCGCAAGCCCAAGAGCCGCCGAGCGAGGAATCGTAGCGATCGATGTAATTTGGCTGGTGGCGAAGTCCAGAAACGCCAGCTCTTGCCCGCTTCCCTGACCGGTGGGCTTTATGAAATAAATGCGCTGCTTCCCAAGGGCATAGGCGGACCCGAAAGCTGCCACGACTGGCAGTACCTGAGATTCCTCGCCGCCCGCCAATGGTAACCTCCACAACGCATTTTGAGAGAGCATTTCGACGTGCTCATCGACAACGCGCACAGCATGCTTTGTCTCGACGGCGCAAAGGTGATGCGGCAAGAGGTGAAAGGAGAGCATATCGCGCTTCTGACACCGACTCAACCGGAAGACGAAGCTCTGTTCACTGTGCCGCTCATCATCCCGGTCTACCTATCCGGCAGCGGGACCCGCCAATTGCTATTGCTGCTCGATTCCGGCACAAACGTCCCGTTCCTGTACGACCCCGGCAAATATTTAGCTCTTGAATTATTCGTGAGGACGCCCCGACGTGGCAGCAGTATAGATGGAGCGCAACGAACGTTTGCCGTTTTGCCGCCTCAGGACGTGCGAATCGGCACGGTCATCTGTCATCAACTATCCTTCGTAACGCTCACAGGCAACAGCGATCGGCATGCCTCGAAAATTCAAGTAGACGGACTGCTTACGACCAGGCTCTTCCGACGGGTCTACATCAGCTACGCTGATCGCTTTGTCGTCCTTGAGCCGTGGTAGGGCAGAAATCCTCCGGTCGTCGAAGCTAGTCAATGGTACTCGTCAAGTAGCAGTGGAGTTGACCCGCACCTCCAGCAACCTGACCGCCCTTGAGGCAACTGCGCAAGCTCCGTTGCATCAAGCAATCCGATGGTGGTTCAAAGCTTTCTTGAGGCTCCCTCTATAGCCGCCGGGAGTTCGATCCCGTCGTTTGTATCCAGGCGGTCTGACCCCTCCCGCCTCAACGCCTCTCCAATTCAGGAATCCCGGCAAGCCCCAACGGGTTATCGAATCATCGTAGTGTCAGGCATTTTGTAGATTTATCAGTGGAAGTTTTCGACGAGCATCAAATCACTAACTTGGTCCCTCTGACTGTACAGAATCAACTTCTCATCCGGCGAAAGCGCCAGCCCATCAGTCACCGACCGAGGAATAGTGATGATCGGCGAAATCTGGTGATTGGCGAAGCGCAAAAAAGCAAGCTCCTGTCCGCCTCCCTGTCCGACAGACCTTATGAAATAAATCCCCTGCTTCCCAAGAGCATAGGCGGACCCCAACGGTGCCAGGTCCGACAGCACCTGCGTCTCCTCGCCGCCAGCCAGCGGCAACCTCCACAACGCATTTTGAGAGGTGATGTAGTAGAGATACTGACCGTCGTCCGACTCCAACGGCGTATTTCCGCCTCGCTTCGTAACCTGTATCTTGGAACCACCGCTGGCGGGCATCTTCCAGACCTGGACGTCTCCTGTTTCCCGCGATGCGAAGTAGACCCATCTGCCGTCGTGCGACCAACTGGGTCCAACATTATCCACCTCTCCGGTGTCGAGACGACGAGCGGCGCCGCCTTCAGCGCTGATCACGTACAGGCTGGCAAGGCCCTTCGGCCGCGAGTGAAAGACAATGTTCTTCCCGTCCGGCGACCAACGCGGGAAATTACTGACGATCGCTCCCATATGCGTAAGCTGTCGAGCATGGGAACCATCACGGTCACATATCCAGATTTCACCTGTCCCAGAACTGTCGGATCGAAATGCGACCTGTTGGCCATCGGGAGAAAACTGAGGGTTGCCTGGCCCTAAGGCGCCCTGAGTGGAACTGATCCAGGGCCTTGGATTGCTACTCCGTCTGGGGCCCGATTTGGGAGGCGGTAAATCCACGGCCCATACAGTAGTATTTGAAATCTCGCGCGTGTACACCAGTCGGCTGCCACGCCGAGAAAGATCCAACGCAGAACTGCTATCGGCCGAAACGGGTAAGGGTTCGCTTTTCCGAGTACCAGAAAGATTGATTCGCCAAATACTGTGGTTACCGGCTGGCTCGGTTCGAGTAAACAGGATCGATCGGCCATCTGAAGCCCAAACGGGACTCGCAAGATGGCGGTTGTAGAACGTCAGCCGTTCGGGCGAGCCTTCAGCCTTAAGATCTGGGGAAAGGTTGACGACGTAGAGATCACTCGAGGACCCTGCTGCGCCGGTATAGCGAGCAAACGCCACATGCCTCATATCCGGGGAGAAGGACGGATCGACATCGTCGTACTCGTTTGGCGGAAGAGTGATTCTTCGCTTCTCGCCAGTTTCGACCGACAGGAGAAACAGGCTTATAACGCCACCGTAGGAAGGGGCATCTGACACCACCAGCCACTTACTATCCGGGGACCACGCAATAAATTTGGACTGAGGATAGAGCGTCAGGGGGGCCGTAACTGCCGCCAGGCTTCTTGCCGGACCCGCAGCGACGGAGGGCATCAATAAAATTTCGCCCTTTTCATCGGAATTCAAACGCAGGAAAGCAATCGTCCGCCCGTCAGGCGACCACGCCGGACTAAGGTCC
>JAOAPF010000030.1 GCA_025462755.1 Edaphobacter sp. | reverse complement strand
CGGGTAGCAGGCGACATCGTCGCGGAACTGCCGCAGGTCGGCGGACTCCTCATAGATCGCTGCAGCACCAACCGGGAGCGAAAGCATGTCTTCCTTAGAAGTTTCCGGATTCATCGCAATCAGGATGTCGATCTCCTTCTTGCGGGCAACATAACCGTCCTTACTTGCGCGAATGGTGTACCACGTCGGCAGGCCGGCAATATTGGAAGGAAACAGGTTCTTGCCGCTCACCGGAATACCCATCCGGAAGATCGATTTCAACAGGACTGAGTTGGCTGATTGCGATCCCGATCCGTTCACGGTCGCGATCTGAATGCTGAAATCGTTGACGATGGCCCCTTGCGGAGACTGCTGCTGCGTGTCCGGCTTGCTCAACGTGCCGCCTTCGGCACCGGCTGCCAGCGCGACGTCTTCTGTCGCCATGAGTTGTTCTCCCCCTGGGTGAAACTTTGGAGTTTCACGAACAAAACACAATACCATATCCAGTCTAGTCCACAGGCTCTCACCCCTTGAGGATGTCATCAAGTCCACAAGGTTGGAACCCAGATTGCCACGAGGACGTCAATTCATCAATCTTTGACGTGCCTCGGTTCACTTGGTAATGTGGTCTCGTCGTTGATGGAGGGAATCAATGAGTGCGTTTGCCCCTTCAAGTTGTTGGTTTCGCTAAAAAGATCTGCTCCCACAGGTATTTATGAACCAACCAGTAACCGACTCCTACCTGCCCATCGTCGTTCTGGCGGTTGCGGCGGCTGGCTTTGCCTTAGCTCCATTGCTCCTGGCTCGGCTTTGGGCAAAGAAATTCTCTCCGAGCAAACCTGGTCCGTACAAGAACTCAACATATGAGTGCGGGCTGGAGTCGAAAGACGATGCCTTGATTCAGTTCAGGCCAGAATATTACCTGTACGCGATCATTTTTCTAATCTTCGATGTAGAAATAGTCTTCCTACTGCCATTCGCCGTGGCATTCACGGGTCTGACAATAGGGCCAGCCATCGCCATGTTGGTCTTTTTGCTTTTATTAGCAGAAGGACTGGTGTGGGCATGGCGGAAAGGCGTATTGACCTGGGTATGACGGTTAACCGGAACGAGACACAGTCGAGCGCTTCAGACGTCCAACAAGGTAAGCATGATGGTTTCCCAATGGACCAGAAGCTGAAGATCGAACTGAGCCAGCAAGGCATCGTTACAACGACCCTGGAAGAACTCTACAACTGGGGCCGCAAGAATTCCGTCTGGCCAATGACCTTTGGCCTGGCCTGCTGCGCCATAGAAATGATCGCGACGACGATGGCGCGGTACGATCTGGCGCGGTTCGGCGCTGAGGTATTCAGGCCTTCGCCTCGGCAGGCAGACCTGATGATCGTCTCCGGCACCGTAACAAAGAAGATGGCTCCCCAGGTTGTGCGTCTCTATAACCAGATGGCCGAGCCGAAGTACGTCATCGCGATGGGCGCATGCGCGATTTCGGGTGGTCCGTTCAAACAAGGTTATAACGTTTTGAAAGGTATTGACCGCTATATTCCCGTAGACGTACATATCCCGGGCTGCCCACCTCGCCCAGAAGCGCTCATTGACGCGTTCATGACATTACAAAAGAAGATTGATGAGCAAGCATTGACAGGCCCCAACAAGCCGCGGCACCTGGATCCTGACTCGCCCAGCGAGTTCGTTGTGCCGCGATTCGGCGCGCACGATCTGGATCCGCCGAACAACCCCGATGTGTGGCACATTCTCAACAACGTTGATTCATGCGCGACAGGTGAGGACGATGCTGGAGAAGATTAAAGCGGACATCGAAGCTGCCGTTCCGGGCTGCGTCCTGGAGATTATTCCCAACGGTAGCCCCTCAGGCCAGCATTCGCTGCTGGTTGAGCCTGCATACGCGGTGGAGGTGGCAAGGTTTCTGCGAGATAGCGCGGCTCTCCGCCTCGATTACTGTTCCAATGTTAGTGGTGTGGATTGGCTGGATACAGAGATCTCTGAAAAAGTGAAGCTAAAAACGCTTGCAGATGGTGTGGAACAAGAAATTGAAGAAGTCAGGAAACGCAAATCTCCGGGATATCTGGAAGCCGTGTATCACCTGTATTCGATTGAGAAAAAGCACGGACCCGTCATACTCCGGATGCGTACGGAAAACCGTACCGACAAAGTTCATCTGCCATCCCTTACCCCGGTTTGGCGCAGTGCAGAATTTCAGGAGCGCGAGATCTTCGACCTCTACGGAATCATCTTCGATGGCCATCCCGATCTGCGCCGTATCTTGATGTGGGACGAATTCGAAGATCATCCCATGCGCAAAGATTACGTCGAGCCTGATGACTATGAGTACGAACCTACAGCGCACGAGGATGTTCTCGTAAAGGCGAATCAGCACAAGGCATGACAAACGGAACTACAGCGCCGGTAGACGAAGAGATGCCCCGGAATTTCATTGACGGCGGCAGCGAAGGCGAACTGCTCGAAATCGCGCTGGGGCCGCATCATCCGTCCACCCACGGCGTATTCCGCATGGACGTGGTGCTCGATGGCGAGCGCGTTGTGAAACTCAAGCCGGTCTTCGGGTACCTGCATCGCAATCACGAAAAGATCGCCGAAACGGCAAGCTATCTCTCTTCGATGCCGTACACCGATCGGCTCGATTACATGTGCTCGCTCACGAACAACTGGGCCTACGCGCTTGCAGTCGAAAAGCTTGCCGGCCTGCAGGTGCCCGAACGCGCCGAGTACATCCGCGTGATCACCGCGGAACTGACCCGCCTGCAAAACCACGCCTCGACCATTGGATTTCTAACGCAGGAGATGGGTGCGAGCGGCACGCCGCTGATGTACGCATTTCGCGAACGGGAAAAAATACTGGACCTCTTCGAGTCCCTCACCGGTTCGCGAATGATGTGCAATTACATGCGCTTTGGTGGCTGTCGGGTGGAACTGCCCTCCGGTTGGCTTGAACAGACAAAAAAGGTTGTCGAAGCGTTTCCACGCTTCTTGGACGAATACGAGCAACTGCTAACAGGAAACGAAATCTTCATGGCACGCGCGCAAGGCGTTGGCGTGTTGAAGAAGGAGCTTGCGATCAACGCCGGTGTAACCGGACCCATGCTGCGAGCGTCAGGGGTGAATTACGACATCCGTAAAGTCGACAAATACGGTATTTACGATCGATTTGACTTCAAAATTCCACTCGGCGAACATGGCGACGTCTACGATCGCTACATGATCCGCATGCTCGAGATGCGCGAGTCACTGAAGATTTTGAATCAGGCGCTACGCGATATTCCACCCGGTCCGATCATGGACGCCAAGGCCAAGATTCGAGGATTTCGTCCACCAGCCGGGGAGGCGTATGGCCGAATCGAATCCCCAAAGGGCGAACTGGGTTTTTACCTGATCAGCGACGGGTCGCCGAATCCGTATCGCTACCGTGTGCGCCCGCCGAGTTTGATCAACCTGACCGTGCTCGAAGATATGTGTCGTGGCTACAACGTGGCGGACGCGATAGTTATCTTTGGCACGGTGGATATTGTGTTGGGCGAGGTGGACCGGTAAAAAGGATCGGCTGAGTAAGGCAACATGGATTGGTTGATGCGAGGGCTTGGATCATGCTTGGTGAAGGTATCGTAAAGGGTTTGGCGGAGACGGCCAGAAATTTCTTCGGCAGTTACGTCAGCAAGGATCGGCTGACCACCGTTCAATTTCCGGAAGAACGCCTGCCCCAAGCCGAGGCTGCGCGGAATTTTCCGTTCCTCGTCTACGATGGCGACGACTGGCAAGAGGGCTTGCGCTGTGTTGCCTGTCAGATTTGCGAAAAAGAATGCCCACCCAAATGTATTTTCATTGAAAAGAGCAAAGACAAAAAGCCGGATTATCTTGGCAAGCCCCAGTTCTTCCCGGCTGTCTTTGACATTGACGTCTCCGTCTGCATGAGCTGCCAGATCTGCGTTGAAGTCTGCCCGTTCGACGCAATCGAAATGGACACTGCATTCGAACTGAGTACAGATAATCGTTTTGGCGGCCTGCTGTGGCGCAAAGCGCAACTGGCCAAGTCGAACGAATACTTTCACCAAATCCATCCCGTCGGATCGGCTGAAGTGGATGAGCGGCTTACCGCTGCAAAGATCAAGGCGGAGGCCAAGGCAAAGGCTGCCGCAGACACGAAACCTGCAACATCCCCTCGTCCTCAAACTGACTCCGGGCTCCACACCACAAAATGAATTCATCCCCCGACATGGAACCTACGACGCATACCTTCTTGAAGGCGATCTATATCCGTCGCGCCGAGGAGAACTGCGGGATTTTCCTTTGCCCGGTCGGTCACCATGGCTGAAACGGTGGATCAGATCTTTGTCATATTGAAGCACTGGCTCGTGGGTCATTCGCCAATTGGGGTACAACCCATCTTTGCGGCGCTGCTCTCCGTCGGGTCGATTATCGTGGTATTTGC
>JAOAPF010000011.1 GCA_025462755.1 Edaphobacter sp. | reverse complement strand
ACTGGGGCACGCGCTGGTTTATGGACGGCCACCGCGGCTATGGCGGCTTCGTCGTCGAAGGCGGCGCCCAACGCCTCTACTACTCCGGAGATACCGCCTACTTTCGCGGATTCGCCGAAATCGGCGCACGCCTGCGGCCTGAAGTCGCTCTATTACCCATCGGCGCCTACTCGCCGGACAGCTTCCGCAACGTGCACACCAGCCCCGAAGACGCCCTGCGCGCCTTTCAGGACCTCGGTGCCGGTCGCATGATCCCCATGCACTACGGCACCTTCTGGCTCTCCCAGGAACCCATGGAGGAGCCGTTGCCACGCCTGCTCCAATCCGCCGAACACCTCGGCCTCGCCGATCGCATCCTCCCTCTCGAAGAAGGCGAAACCGCCGTGCTCACCCGCGAGGGTGCGGCACATCAGCCACAAGCACGTCCCAGCGGAACCGGCCTGAGCGGTACCGGCCTGTCCCTGGCCAGATAGACCGTCGCGAGAGAGCTCTCCGTCCGGTGCACCGGGCTAGCTCAGGGCGTACCCGCAGGTCACCGTCGACCCGGGCCCCATGTATTTTTGTGATGGCAACTGTTACACATCAGCCGGAGTCACGGCCGGCATCGATCTCGCCCTCGTGGAAGAAGATCTTGGCAGAGCGCTGGCCCTCCATATCGCGCAGATAATGGTGGTCTTCCTGCGCCGCCCCGGCCGCCAGTCGCAGTTCAGTGCCACACTCGCGGCCCAGGCAACCGGCTGCCGGCGGATCGACGACCCGCTGCCTGCCTTCCCGAAACCTGCGACGCCCCTCCCCATCGACAGCTTGCATTGCGAGCCGCCATGCCAGCAGCTAGGCAAGATGCCCGCGAAGCGCATGGAGGATCTGCGCCTCGAAGCCGCGCCATCAGCTTGAATCCACCTCACGCCCCCCTCGACCGGGTAGTCGGCGCGAGCGGCTTCGCCACTGCGAAGGTGCTCCGCCGCGTCTTCGTCCGGCGTCTCGGCAGCACCCTGGTGCATATCGTGCCTCCTCGGGGCATGCGCGGCTCGACTGACTCTGCGTCTTACTTTGGCCTCCGTAAGCATAGCGCTCGTGGGTTCCCTGCAGGATGGGCAATAATGGTCGGTCTGTGGCTTCGGAGGGAACCTGGGAGATGGCGGAGAGCACGATCGTTGCCCAGTTTGCAGATGTCTTTCGCATGTCACCTCAGGAGGTGACGGAGAAGATCGATCGCGACTTCAACCGTTACTACCAGCGCTACCTCGCGGGTGAGCCCTTCGATCCCTACATCAATAAAGCGCAGGCAGTCGTCGCTGAGACCGGATGGAGCGGCAGCATCCTGGACGTGGGCTGCGGTTTCGGCGTCTTCGCTATATGCCTGCGCGCTTCGGGCGTCGATTCTGTAACAGGCACCGACGTTATTCCGGAGAAGATCACTGGAGCCAGCCGACTGGTCGAACTCATGGGTATCCAGAACATGGAGTTCACCGTCGCGACAGGGGAGCAGTTGCCCTTCTCCGACGCTGTCTTTGACGGCGTGTTGATGAAGGACACAGCCTCGCACCTGCCGGCGAACACGCGCTGCTATGCAGAAGTCTTGCGCGTGCTCAGGCCCGGAGGATCACTCCTGATTGTTGACGATCGCAACATCCTCAACCCTTGGACCCGCTGGCGTACGAAGACGCTGTGGAGGAGAACGGACTTTGGAAGCCCCCAGCAAGCCGCCCGGCTTGGGTTGAAATGCAACCTGTCGGAGCTGAGGCTGGGCTACATCAAAGATCATTTCCCGGAGCTTTCCGATCAGGAGTCTCACACGTTGGCGATCGAGACTCGCGGACTGCTGAACAGCCAGATTGCCGAATTCATTGCCGCCCGCCGCGGAGGATCAAAGCCTCCGCAAAGGCTGGCGGAGTGCATCAACCCGGAGAACGGCATGGTCCAGGAGCGCCTTCTGAACCCATTTCGTCTCGCGCACGAACTGCAGGCGATGGGTTTCCAGACCAACATGCTGCCGCCACTCGATTGGCGCGCCGAATCCAGCCCGCTCCGCAGTTTCGGCCAAATGCTGTGGCCGATCCCCATCATGTCGACCGCGCATTTCCAGGTCCTTGCCACCCGGCCGCACTAGGCTTCCACGCGGCGGTGCGATTCGCGCTCTGCGTCTTGCGTCCAGCAGGAGAGTTAAATGGTCCGGCGTGAAGGCTGACAGCTCATGGCCACTGCCCGCATGCGCAGAGTCACTAACAGAAGCCCTTGCATGGTCTGACGACCACGTAGTATTTGACACTCGGGTCGGAGGGTCCTTGAGGACTTACGATCGTGTAGGTGTGTAACGTCTCCTCCGCGCTTCGATCCTTCTGCTTCGCAATCGTGCATTGAACAGTTTGATTCCGAGAGGGTCGGAATGGGCCTGTCTCTTTGCAGAGTCCTTCATCCGGAGTTATCGTCACAGAGTCTCGATCAGCCGTCGATCGCCACCTGAGAACATCGCCTTCCCGGGCATGGATGATAGGTGTGAGGCCCGGACTCAACTCAAAGGTTCTTACCTTCTTACAGCCGGAGATGGTTGAAAAGACCAGCAGCAGGGACAGCGCCGAGATGGAAGGACGGATGCGCATGTATTGCTTTCTCCTCTTTGATATCAAATTTGATATCCGGCCCGTATCTCTATCCGCCCGCATGGCCGACAAGTCTCTGGTATAGGGGGTCTTTTTTGAGCGCGGTCATCTCGGGCATGAGTTCTAACTGGAACCTTGTGGCGCCGGCCTTGAAGCAAGCTGCCAAGGTGCTTAGCGCTTCTTCACGCATGCCGATTTGTTGGAATGTGCGCGCCTTATACAGTTGCGTGTCCACGTCTGCAGACGGCAATGCGTCTCCCTTTTGGAGATCGAGTCGAGCCTTTGTCTCCGATCCCGCTTTTGCTTCCAGCAGAGCGAGGAGGATCCATCCAGGCCCATCCATTGGATTTTGTTCCAGGCTCTCCCGCTGCACCCGCGCACCTTCCCCGTACGCTCTTCTGGCCTCCGCTCCGTGGCCGCGAAGCGTCGAGTAAGAGTCCCCTAATTCGAGCCAGGTGGTGCTGTCGCTCGGATCCAGCTCGGTGGCTTCTCTGGCAAGCTGCAGCGCTGGGATGGTCTTGCCCTGGCTGCGGAGCGCCTGGGCCATTGTGGCCGAGACTGCTGCATCCGGCTTCAACTTCATGCTTTGTCGCAATCGTTCGATTGCTTCCTCAGGCCGGCCTAACTGCAGGTATATGCACCCCATGTTGAAGAGGGCCAGAGCGTTTCTTGGGTTGACCAGGCTCGCGGCGCGAAATTCGGCGAGGGCGTCCGCGTACTTGCCTTGGCGGGTCAAGAGAACACCCAGCTCATTATGTATTAGCCAAAAGTTAGGACGGAGTCGGAGGGCGCGGTGAAAGCAATCTTCCGCACCTCGCCACTGGTTCAGATCAGTGTAGAACTGGGCTTGCCAGATCAGCGTCTGCGTGTTGCCGGGATCCAGTCCCAAAGCAGTGGTCAAATCCCGCATAGCGGACGGTCCATCGCCGATCTGCTGCAGTGCGAAGCCGCGTGCGTTGTAGGCGTCCGCGAGAACTGGATCCAAGGCCAGGGCTGCGTTGGCATTTACTCGGGAGAGCACGAGTGCGGCCGGGTCGTGTTTCAATGCCCAGAGCCGACAGTAGGCGAGAGCAAGCTTTGCGTGTGCCTGCGAGTAATGTCGATCCAGATCTGTGGCTTCCTTGTACTTCTCAATCGCTGATTCGAGGCCCGCGTCATTGTCCTTCTTCCGCAATGCCTCGGCGTCGTTGAAGGCAGTGTAGGCTGCGGGGTTCTCAGTTCCCGCCGCTATGCGTTTCTCGTCGGACTTGGAATGGTTGACATTCAGGAGCTCGGCTGCGGCGCGTACCGCCTTCTGCGGAAGGGAGAGTTGACGGTCAAGGGACACACGGATGTCTTTGGTGCGAAGGGGTCGGAAAGAGGGTGAGTCGAGCACCTTTAGCGAGACTTGCAGATCTTTCCGCGAGTGCACCCCGGAGGCGGCGAGGATCAGGTTGGCGCCGAGCGACTCGCGCACCTCATTGAGTTGGCCTGTAGTGTTCACATCGGTCGACGAGAGATGAGGAATCACCAGCAGGTTGGGATCATAGACCTCCGCCCGCGCCAGTTCGTTCGCGATCGAATCCATCAGCCCGAGGAGCATCGGCTTGATCCTCACATCAGGTGATGGAGGCCAGCCGACAAGAGCAACAAAGCGTTTGAGAGGAAGAGGATGAATCATCTCTGAGATGCGCTCGTACTTCCATGCAGTCCCTCCAACGACGGCGCAGAAGGTGGCACCGGATGCGATGAGCATCTGGCGGCGGCTCCACGTTCGAGGGGAATCACGCAATCCCAGGTAAGACGATGCATTCTCTTCTATAGCCGATCGGATCTGCTCGAACGCGCGACAGCGGATTACAGGGTTCTCAGACAGGAAGTCTCCGACTGCCCGAAGGTAAATCGATGGGACATGTGCCAGGTTCAGCGAAGGCGCGGGCGAAAGCGAGAAGCCGTCGGCTGACACGTTCGGACGTTCGCCGGTGAGCACTTCATGCAACAGAACTCCCAGCGCAAAGATGTCGGAAGCTTGCGAGGGGTGATGCCCCTTGATCAGCTCTGGAGCCAAATAACCGGGGGTCCCGGCGAGCACGTTCGGCCTGAGAACCGCGGATTGGAACTCGTTCAGGCGAGCCAGGCCAAAGTCCATGATGGAGACGCAGAGGCTCGCAGCGGAGCGGTCCAGCATGACATTCGCAGGTTTGACATCTCGATGGATGATGCCCGCCGCGTGCATGGCGGCTATCCCACAGACCATCTGATGGAAGAGTTGGAGCGCTTCGTTGCGAGGAAGTACCAAACTTTCTCTCAGAGTCGACTCGAGGGTGTCACCATAGAGCAGCTTCATGGTCAGGAACAGAAATGCCGGTGGAGACTCTTCGCAACGAAAGATCTCGTAGATGGGACAGAGATTGGGGTGATGGATCGTCCGGGCGAGGAGTACCTCCTGTTGAAAGCGATGGCAGGCATCGGGGTCAGCAGCGATCTGAGGAAGAATTGTCTTCAACGCCACGCGGTTGCCGTGAAGCAGCGTATCTTCTACCTCATACACCTCGCCCATGCCGCCGCGCGCAATGAATCGGACCACGAGGAAGCGTCCGGCTATCGTCTCTCCGGGCGTGAAGCGCGCGCATTTTGGCGTCTCTGTTGCGAGAGCGCGCTGCGTGTCGAAGGCCGTGAAGGCTGTGCTCGGGGAGCACCCAATCCGGGCTGTGAGAGATTTTTTAAGGAAGCTGCCAGCACGCTCGTTTTCGCGCAGCAGTTCTTCAACAAGGCTCCTCAGCGTTGGTGCATCGCGGCACGTCCGATCCAGGAAAGCCTGTCTGGCGCCAGGCTCCTGCTCGACGGCAACTCCGAAAAGCTGCTCTACGGATTGTCTTTGCTGCCCCATGAGCTCGATCCAGTGGATTGGGGACGCACTGCGTCCTTGAAAGAAAATAGCGATCAGGGGGAGAGCCGCGACGGAATGAAGAGCCCAGAGCAGGCTGCAGACGTCAGACTGACGAGTCAGCGCGCGCGCAAAGGTGGCGCAAACGCTCTCTTGTGGAGAGAACCATCGTAGAGCGACAATCGGATGCTTCCTTTATTGTCTACCTTTCCGGTGGTCGACGACGAAGAAAACTGCAATATGCAACATGTACTCCGGAAAAGTCGCTTCGAGAGATAGTGTGGGGCGTACTGAATCCGTTTCACCGGTCGGCAGAGAATTGGCACGCTCTGCGAGGTATGGGCCGGCGGCAGCAACACGGGTCTCGAATGCACGCTGCATCCGAAAGAGTCTCGGCCCGGCTTCCTTTCAGACCAATCGGCGCCGAGCGTGATGAGTCGAAGTAGAGCGTTTTCGCATCCGGGCTGATCTGCGGTTCGCCGTCGCCATTGCCATCGTGCGATGGCCAATATCCAGCCGAACAGGAAGAACCTGTTGAGGCTGCACTACCGTCTCATGCAATAGGAGAAGGTGAATCGTATGTTTCTAACGATTATGTCCAGCACCAATGTCGTTCACTCGGTCAACTCCGACCACATCGTGTCCGTCGCCCAAGAAGAACCGGACGATCCTTTTGCACTCGTTGAGCTCTCGAACGGGAAGGCAATCAAGGTACCGGTGAAAAAGATGAATGAAATCACAGAAGCCTTATCGAAGCTCGGCTAAG
>JAOAPF010000536.1 GCA_025462755.1 Edaphobacter sp. | reverse complement strand
GCTCAGGAAGGTCGCCGAGCGGAACCAGAACTGAGGATCGAGGATCTCATCGAGGCCGTGGAACCCAGGACCGCGCCCGAGCGCTTGCGGCCCGATTTCGCATTTTCCGTATCGAACGCGATCGGTGTATTGTGTTTGATGATCATGCGGACTCAAGATTCGAAGCTCCTTTTATTTACGATGCTCATTGCCTTGACCGTTCCCTTCTTCGCTCAACAGGCTGCTGCGCCGAAACCTCAAGACACGGAAGTGTGGGAGCCGGTGCCCAGGATAGTTACGCCGGGAGCCAGCAATGCCGCGCCTCCATCCGACGCAATCGTCCTGTTCGACGGCAAGAATCTCGACGAGTGGGTCTCGGCCCAGGACAAGTCTCCAGCCAAATGGATCGTCGCCGACGGCGTACTGACTGTGAGCAAGGCGCCAGGTGTCGGCAGCATCGAAACCAGGCGGGCCTTTCGGAACTATCAGCTCCACATTGAGTGGAAAATCCCCGATAATATCACCGGCACCGATCAGGCGCGCGGCAACAGCGGCGTCTTTCTCGCCTCTACCGGCCCTGGCGATGCCGGCTACGAGCTGCAGGTTCTCGATTCGTACAACAACAAAACGTACGTCAACGGCCAAGCTGGGAGTATCTACAAACAGGGCATTCCTCTGGTGAACCCGAATCGCAGGCCCGGGGAATGGCAGACTTACGACGTGGTATGGACCGCCCCAACGTTCAACGATGATGGCTCGCTGAAAACTCCTGCCTATGTCACGGTCTTCTTCAACGGGGTCCTGGTGCAGAATCACTTCGAGTTGAAAGGTCAGACGCTCTACATCGGCCACCCGTTCTACAAGAAATACGACGCCGCACCGATCAAGCTGCAGGCGCACGGCGACCACAGCGAGCCAATCAGCTTCCGCAATATCTGGGTAAGAGAGCTAAACTGAAGCGCTAACCAATTTAGGAGTCTACGAGATGAATGATCTTCGAGCGGATTCAAATCTCCTGTCCCTGCCAACCCGGCGCAGCTTCTTGAGGGGCGCCGGAGCTGCGATGCTGGTGCCCGGCCGCGCCTGGGCTCGCATAGGCCGCGTCTCTCCTTCGAATCGCATCACCTTGGGCGTCATCGGGTGGGGCATGATGGGACCAAGCAATACCAAGGCATTCTTGCAGCAGAGTGATTGCCAGGTCGTTGCAGCTTGCGACTTGGACAAGAATCACCTGCAGAGCGCCGTGGACACGATCAACAACCGCTACGGAAACAAGGATTGCAAGGCCTATCAAAACTATCGCGAACTGCTGGCACGCGATGATATTGACGCAGTGATGATCGCAGTACCCGATCACTGGCACGCACTGATCGCCACTGAAGCTGCAGCCAGGAAGAAAGATATTTACGGCGAGAAACCCCTCGCCCGTACCGTCGCGGAGCAACAGGCAATCGTCAAAGCGGTTCAACGGAATGGCATCATCTGGCAGACCGGCTCCTGGCAGCGTTCGCTTCCCACCTTTCACAAAGCAGCAGAAATTGTCCGCAACGGTCTCATCGGAAATGTCACTCGCGTCGAAGTTGGCCTGCCGGGTGGTCATCACGATTTCCCGGGCACAGTTCCCGCACTGCTGCAGAGGCTCTCATCTCTGCCAGACAAGATCAGCACTCCAGACCAGCTCGTGCCGGGAACTGCGGCATGGAATCTTGCCGTCACCGAGCCTCCGCCGGCGCTGGACTATGACATGTGGGTTGGTCCTTCGAAGGCTGAACCCTATATCGACGCGCGCGTGTACCAGAATTGGCGCTGGAACTACAACACCGGTGGCGGACAGTTACTGGACTGGATCGGCCATCACGGAGACATTGCACACTGGGGGCTGGGATTCGATCTTACTGGTCCATCGGAGATTGAAGGGTATGGCGAGTTTCCGCCGGCAAATGCTGCCTGGAACACTGCAACGAAATACCATGTCGAATGCAAATATCGTAAGGAAGTAACGCACTATCCTGTGGACGTCGCCATGACCATCTCCGGTGGTTCTCCGGCAATCGGCATGGGAACAAAATGGATTGGGACAGACGGCTGGGTGTGGGTGGACCGGTCAGGATTTGACGCCTCTAATCCCGCCTGGATTCAAGGCAAATCTCTACCTGAGGAATTCCGTAAGGTGAAGCTCTATGAGTCGCCTGAACATCGGCGCAACTTCCTCGACTGCGTCAAATCTCGCAAAGCGACTATCGCTCCGGTCGAGACTGCGCATCACTCGACGCTGCCCGGGCATCTTGGTCTCATTTCCATGCTCGTCGGACGGAAGATCCAATGGGACGTGGCCCAGGAGATCATTCTGAATGATAGCGCCGCCACCGAGCTCCTTACGCGGCCCTATCGGGCTCCGTGGGAGTTCCCCGGATGAGTGGTCGGCTTTAAGAATCCACCTGGACGAACAGTCGGCTTCTCGGAGAAGTGACCTTCTCGTTTAACTGTTGAGAACAGGGGTAACGCTCACTGAGACCTGAATTGGACACGACTCCAACTGCTGGAACCGTATAGAGGGGGTGTCATTTCGAGGACCTTAGTTCAACCGGCCACATCTCCTACTCACTCCTCAGGGCCCGCGACGGATCAACAGAAGCCGCCCGCTGCGCCGGAATCATCCCGGCAACGCAAGCCGCCGCAGCCAGCGTAGCAATCGCGCCCGCCAGTACACCCGCATCCACCCTGTTCGCGCACGCAATCAGCAGCACCAGTGCTGAGATCCACATCAGCAGCTTCAGTTGCGACGCATGAGTCTGCGCCACGGTCTGGATTCCCGCCTCACCCCGAACCAGGACCACATGCACTCTGGCCAGCAACGGCCGATCATGAGCGGAAGAAAAGATCTTACCCTGTGCCATTAATTGGCGCACGTCCTGCCACAAGCTCTCAATCAGAACTACGATCATCCCCTCACGCCGCGCCTGCAGCGCCGCTTCGACACCGCCAAGTTTCATCACTGCCTCGTCGTGCCTGACGCTAGTCCCGACGGCGTCTTTATAAGCGAGCTTTCGAGACAAGTCCAAAATCTAGCGCAATCCGTCGATGCCGAACGTCCCTTGCGCGGTCTGAATCGAGTGGACATCGACGACAGCCTGCACCTGCCGGATCCGGCGTTCCACTACATTGGCCGCTTCTACCTGCTGGTTGTCACGCAGAAATTCGGCATACCACGTTAGAGCTCTCATATAGGCCGGATGCCCCCAGCCGAGTTGTATGCTCATCTCCGCCGTTCCCCGTTCCAGATACTCCGCTGCTCCGGACATATTGCCTGATTTCCAATAGGCGTAACCCAGAAAAAACGTGCTGAGAGCCAGGGAAAAGTCACCCGAGTGCAGCGTAGCCTTCGCTTCATCGACGGCTGTCTGCAGCGGTGGAATAGCCGATCGACAATCCTTGAGGTGGCAAAGCGCCTCAGCGAGGGTGACTCGTGCAGTGACTCTGTCGAGAACATCGGCTCCAACATTCCTAGCGAATTCTGCCTCCGCCTGGCGTGCAAAATCTCTGGCCTTCTCGTACTTCTGTTTCGCCAGATAGAGAATCGCGAGATCGTCGCGGCTACGCGCGATCTGCAACGGATCTCCAAGATTCAGTCGAAGTCTCAGGGCTTCCTGTTCCTCCCTTTCGCTCTCTCGCAACTTTCCCATCATCACATGCAGGCTTGCCAACTGGCTGATTGCCGTTGCCAAATCCGCATCTGGCTCAGAAGTATGTTGGAGCAGGAAGACTGCGTGGTCCAATGCCGCCTCAGACCGGGCCCAGTGTGCCGCGTTCTGGTACCAGAGACCAAGCTGCACGTACGTCTTACTGAGCACGACGTTCGATTCATGCGCAGCCTCCGCCTGCCGCACTGCTGCCTCTGCCAGTGCGATTTGACGTAGAAGATTTTGCTTAGTTGCATCAGCAGTGTTTGCAGTAACAGGTGTCGGGGGCCCGGCCTTATCGACACCTCGCGGCATCTGTTGACCTGGAGCATGGTGCGAGAGCATGAGAACAAGAACAGGACTTGCAACAAAACGAACGTTCATCATAGCCTCCTGAATTTCTGGTTTAGAGGGCAGTGAAGACAGAAGTTCCTTTTCGCGTTCCGCCGCATGAAGTTTCATGACGCACAGAACACGCAGCTCAGGTATCGATAAGCCCTTCTATGAACGACGGCATGCTCCGCGTGAGAACGTTCTGCATCTCGTCAGTTTCTTCTTAAGGATGCAGACACCGAGGCGCTGCTCGGTTCCGGTATTTGACTCTGCCTTTTTGCATGTTTTCTGTGCCTCCCGGTGCTCACGCGAGATGCACGCCGCTTGCCAATCAACCGCCCGATAATTTATCTGCGTATTCAGCAGCATGAGCCACCTAACGGGCTAAGGAAGACATCATGCAACTTCGGTTAAGTGTCGTGGAATTGACACAGGGTCCGCATTTCGACATCTTCGACTGCTCGTCGAAAATGCCGACAAGCGGACAGGTCGCTGGATTCTTTCCATTTGCCCGACCAGACAATTTCGTCCCCAACCGACGCAACTGGATGAGGCACCATTTTCGAGAGCTACCGAGCACTAATCTTCCAGAGCTGTTGCTGTCCCCGATCTCGCTTTGAGCGACGGAAGAACCGTAAGGCGAACCAAGTTCTTCATCGAGGCAAGATACTTTCACACTAAGACGTTACCAATCGTTCCGGCTTTGCTCATTTGATAAGCCGGACCGGTTTGGCGTTCAGTTTCATGCGGTAGAGGACGTAGGGTTTTTGGCGTTGGTCTTTGTTCTTGTGGAAGTTGGGTTGGCGGTGGAGTTGGTTGGCGGTTACGTAGAGGTAGCCGTCGTCTGAGAGGCTAAGGGTGTCGGGCCAGAGGAGCGTGGGGTCGTGGACGATGGTCTCGATCATACCGTTGGGGGCGATCTTTTGGATGGAGTTGCTGTTGTAGTCGGTGGCGTAGACATTGCCGTCGCTGTCTGACTCGAGGCCGTCGGAGGGCGCTTTGCCGGTGATGAGGTGTACGGTGGCGATGACCTGGGCTTCGGACTGGGACTGGTCGCGGAGGGCGGCGGCGCTGACGCTGTAGAGCTTCGTGCTGGAGAGCGGGCAGTAGAAGATTTTGCTGCCGTCGTTGCTGATGGCTATGCCGTCGGATCCGAACTTCGCGGGAGAGGGGGGCTGGACGGGGTCGGTGATGTAGACGGGCCGGCCTTCGGCGAAGATGACGAAGCCGGGCTCGGGCAGGGTGCTGGGGTGGTTGTCGAGGCGCCGCCAGGATTTGCCGGTGGCGAGGTCGACGACGACGATGCCGTTGGGGCCATTGCTGGAGGAGTCGGTGATGTAGGCGAAGCCTCCGATGCCGTGCTCGTCTTTGGTGCCGACGGTGAGGTCGAAGCGGACGTCGTTCAGGTAGGCGTTGAGGCCGGCTATCTCGACGGGAAAGAGGATGGTCTTAACGACCTGGTTGGTGGCGAGGTCGATGCCGACGAGCTTGGGGCCGTTGGGGATGGTGCGGCCCATGAGAGGCGCGCCGGTGTCGAGGACCCAGAGGTGGTCGGCCGGATCGACTACGACGGACTGGACGGAGATGAAGTGCTTGGCGTTAGCCGCGGCGTTGAGGGGGTCCTGCTCGTCGTTGATCTCCTCGCCGGGGTAGGCGACGGCCTGGCCATGGACGACTTCGGCGACGGTGAAGGGGACGACGTCGCCCCAGCGGGGGAAGTTGACGAAGATGCGGTTGTGCCGGGAGACGGTGACGCCGGTGGGCATGGGGCCGGGGAAGGTGGCGACAACTTCGAGCTTGCCGGCGGGCAGGTCGGTGGCGATGATCTGGGCGTGGAGGGGCGTGAGGAGGGTGGCGGCGGCCAGAAGAAATGCGGTCGCGAGGATGGCGACGGAGATGAAGACTGGGCGCTTCATGCGGAGTTTGATGCAGAGGCGCGCGGTTTTGGACCGGGCACCTCTGCGTTGGTTGTAAGGCGTGTTGGCATCTACTCAGGTTGCCAAGGGTTTTCTTTTTTGTAGCTTCTTCGATCGGCGGTCATTGAACACGATTCTTCCTCTGATCCGAGATCTTTCGCTCGTGCGAAAACGCGGCAAACGGATCGCGATCTTCTTCGACGGCGCGGGTCAGGTGATCCACGGCAGCTCAAATCCCTACATGCTAATTCCTAAGCGGCTTTTTTCGACGGCTGATCATTCGTGGAACTGGCACGACGATCTGACTCTCGTTTCAGGAATGAACTCAGTCGTGCCTTGAGCTTTGAGAAAGCCGAGGTGGTATCTTCACTTCCCTTAAGCTGCTTTTTGAGGTTCGAGATGTCGTCCTTCAACGCCTTATATTCTGGATCTTGCCCCGCGTATCCAAGTGCCATCGCCCGATTAAGCTCGAACTCTGCTGTTTCTAGAACCTTCTGCGCTGCATTCTTATCGTTTTGGGCCAACGTGTGGGCTTGATTGATGGCCTCCTGCGCAATCAGTAACGATAAAGGCGTGACCTGATCAACTGTCACCAGAGCATTGAGTGCCGCAAGCAACGCGATGGCGGCGGCCTCGCTGTCCTTATCAAGCAGGCGCGCAGCTTCCTGCAACGCTGTCGGATAAATGGCCAAAGGCAGGTGGTAGGTGCGGACGCAGAGTTCGCTCCTCAGACCGCCGAGCAGCGCGCGTGCAGTCGGAAAATCGTCCACCAAGATTGCCGCGTCCACGGCATCTGCAAGTTTCTCGATGTCATCAATGTCCCGCGGCGCTGTATCGATAATCTGGGCTTCGACGCTTACCGGGATAAGAGCAAGCTCGGGATTGCGAGCCAGCACAACGTTGAGTTTTCCTGTTGCCTCCTCGATCGCCTTCAGGGCGTCGTCAGTTTTGCCCGCCGCGATCGACTCAATAGCCTTCATAGTTTGTTCGATGGCCGCGATAGCGTCCTTATCCACCGTTTTCAGCGCTTGCTGCTCCGCTTCGTTCCGCCATTTCCCGAGATCGGGGTGGGCTTGTTGTTCAGCACGATTCCGTTGCATTTCGAGTGTGGGCTTCGCCTGCGTGTCTGTCATTAGCACTCCTATCTGGGGTAGCCGATCCAACAGATTGCGCTCTGTCGTTGCGGCTTCTCTTTGAACTCTCGCGGCAGTCCAGCCGATGGAAGCCAGCCGCGACAGAGTCTACATGCAGGAAATGTAATGGCCGAACCGGAGCAAAACAATTGACCGTCAGCGGGGGGTGAACGTCGGAGATGAGGCGTAATACCATATGCGCGCTGCGTCGGAGAAATTTCCCAGACTTTGGTCGTAGGTAGGAGGTGATCGGCCTCGGTTGATCGATTCACGAGCAAAATTGCCGCCCTGGCGATCGCCGCTGCAATGATGCGAAGGCAATTTCCGTCAACGAGATATTCAGGTTCTATGGGCTCTTCGCATACCGCGGACATTGGTGGAGCGGACTGCGGGATTGTGGCTGGTACACTTCTTTGGCGAGAAATCAAAGGCGGTCCGGAGTATGTCTCGGAAAACACGACCTGACATTGTGGTTCGGATTGCCAAACCGGAGGATAGCTCCGTTTGCGGGCGGATTTGCTTCGACGCTTTTTCCACGATCAACGCGACCCATGGTTTTCCTTGTGATTTCCCTGGACCCGAGGTTACTTCCGGCTTGCTTTCGATGATGTTTTCGCACCCCGACTTCCGTTGCGTGGTGGCCGAAGCTGATGGCCGGATTGTGGGCAGCAATTGCCTTGATGAGCGGTCCGTGATTCGAGGTGTCGGGCCGATTACAATCGATCCGAGCGTGCAAAACCTCGGGGTTGGCCGTAAGCTGATGCAGGCGGTGATGGACCGTGCGAGGGAGCGCGGCGCTCCGGGAATCCGGCTGGTACAGGCGGCCTTTCACAATCGCTCGCTCTCGCTCTACACCTCGCTCGGCTTCGACATCCGCGAGCCCCTCTCCTGCGTACAGGGGCGGACGCTCGAACGGAGTGTTCCTGGATGCGTCGTGCGACCGGCCAAATCTGACGATGCGGACGCCTGCAATGCTCTGTCACGGCTGGTTCACGGATTCGACCGCGGTGTCGAGTTAGCTGAAGCGATCGAGCAGGGTAGCGCGCGCGTGGTCGAACGCGGAGGCCGCGTGACGGGATACGCGACGCACCTGGCGTTTTTCGGCCATTCCACGGCGGAGACTAACCCGGACCTGCAAGCGCTGATTGCGTCGGCGGAATCCTTCGGGGGGCCGGGAATACTTGTGCCTTCAAGGAATCACGTTCTGCTGCGCTGGTGCCTGGCGAACGGCCTGCGCGTGGTCCAACCGATGACACTGATGAGCGCCGGACTTTATAGCGATCCCTCCGGGGCATGGCTGCCGTCCGTGTTGTTTTGAACCAAGGCAATTGGGCATTCGTTCTTTTCTGCCTTCACAAGCCCCTGAATGCAGATGCGAACGGCAACTTGATCTGCGGCTTCCGCATCCCTATGTAGTGCCACTTGGGTTGGATTGCTCCATTCAAAGCCAAAGTAACGCTAAACGCGGATAGATCGACGGGGATATTGCTGGGACGATATGGATCGCAAGGTCCTGACCAACCGACAGGTGAATCTATGCAGAAACGCAAATTGGGAAACAAGCTGGAAGTATCGGCTCTCGGGCTCGGATGCATGGGCATGAGCTTCTCGTATGGTGTGGTTCACGACGAGCAGGAGATGATCTCGCTTATCCGTGCGGCAGTGGATCGGGGAATCACGTTCTTCGACACGGCTGAGGTTTACGGTCCGTACACGAATGAAGTACTTGTCGGAAAGGCACTCGCTCCCGTGCGCGAGAAGGTGGTGATTGCTACTAAGTTCGGGTTCAATATCACTCCCGACGGGAAGCCAGGGTCGCACGGCTTGAATAGCCGCCCTGAGCACATCAAGGAGGCCTGCGAAGGATCGCTCAAGCGTCTTCAGATCAGCGTCATCGACCTGTACTACCAGCACCGTGTTGATCCGGAGGTCCCGATCGAAGAGGTAGCGGGAGCCGTAAAGGATTTAATTCGGGAGGGTAAGGTCAAGCACTTCGGGCTTTCTGAAGCAGGCGTCCAGACGATTCGCCGCGCGCATGCGGTCCTGCCGGTGACGGCGTTGCAGAGCGAGTATTCGCTCTGGTGGAGAAAGCCTGAGGCCGAAGTGCTGCCAACGCTGGAGGAACTTGGAATCGGCATGGTTCCCTATAGCCCTCTGGGGAGAGGATTCCTGACGGGAAAAATGGATGAAAACACCGAGCTGGGCAGTGGCGATTTCCGCAGCACTCTGCCTCGGTTTTCGCCGGAAGCCAGGAAGGCGAACAAGGCTATTGTCGATCTGCTGGGGGCCATCGCAAAACGGAAGAACGCGACGCCTGCTCAGATTGCCCTCGCCTGGCTACTCGCACAAAAGCCATGGATTGTTCCGATTCCGGGTACGACCAAGTTGTCGCGCCTGGAAGAGAATATAGGCGCTGTCGCGATTGAACTGACTGCAGACGATCTGCGTGAGATCGATGCCGCCGCCTCGAAGATAAAGGTTGAAGGTAATCGGTATCCGGAACACCTCGAAAAGATGACTGGCCGCTAGCGATCCGTTCGACGGGCAAATGCGATGAAGGGTCCTCGGGCTTTTTTTGCTTGAAAGTCACAGAAGTACCTATGGCGTTGTTACTGAGCCGACGATGCGTTTCGATCACGTTCGCCAAAATAATCCATGGAAGTTTGAGTTTCCGCTGTAGTATTGGCTCATCTTGGGCCAAAAGAAATTCTAGTTTTGGCGGTCTGCGTGGAAAGATCACGTTTTCTGGCGGTATCTCTGTGTGTGTTAATGTCAGCCGGCCCGTTGCGGGGTCAAACTCCGGGTCAGACTCCAGCGAAGGTTGACTTTGCGAAGGATGTGCAGCCGCTGCTTCGGCAGAACTGCGTAGGCTGTCATGGCCCGATGAAGCAGAGCGGCGGGATGCGACTGGACCGGAAGAGTTCGGCGATGAAGCCGCTTTCACGGCGGATTGTGCCCGGCAGCAGCGCCAACAGCTTTGTATATCACCGGGTGGTAGGAACCGAGTTCGGGACGCAGATGCCGCCTACGGGGGATCTCCGGCCGGAAGAGGTTGCCACGATCAAGAACTGGATCGACCAGGGCGCGGAGTGGCCTGACGCGCTTTCTAACGAAGTGGAGCTGCCGCCTCCGAGCGCTGAGGCTGTGGCGATGGTTGAGGAGTTGCACAATGGAAATCTCGCCGCTTTCATGAAGACGGCTACAGCAAAGCCGGCGCTGCTGAATGCCCGTGGGCCGGAGGGGTCCACACCGTTCATGTATGCGGTGCTGTACTCGAATGCGACGACTCTGACGCAACTGCTGAAGATGGGCGCCGACCTTAATGCGCACAATGACGCGAATGCGACGGCTCTGATGTGGGCGTCGAAGGACATCGACAAGGCTCGCCTGCTGGTGGACCACGGAGCGGACATCAATGTAAGGTCGGATGATCTTCGAACTGCTCTGATGATTGCTGCACGGAAGCCGGGCGGGGCTCCGATTGTGCAGCTTCTGCTGGAGCATGGGGCCAATCCCAACCCGAACCCGCGGGCGGATACGGCGTCGTCCCCACTGCTGGAAGCGGCGACCGCCGGCGATGCCGCGAGCTTCGAACTGCTGTTGCAGCATGGAGCGACGGTAAAGGCCGATGGAGAGTATGTTCTCGCGATGGCGGTTTTGACCAACTGCAACAGGTGCGTGGACCTGGCGGTTGCGAAGATCAGCGACAAGAATGTGTACACGGCCGCTTTGCAGGACTCTGCTGTGGTCGGCGATACGCGATCGATGCAGATAATGCTTGACCATGGCGCCGATGTGAAGGCGTTCGACATTACTGGACGGACTGCGCTGATGTACGCGGCGGCCTCGGATGTACTGCCGCTCGACGCAGTGAAGCTGCTGGTGGCTCACGGGGCAGATGTGAATGCGAAAAGCCGACATACGAAGTCGGGCGACGAGGGCGTGACAGTGCTGGATATGGCGAAGCGGCATGGGAAGACGCCGGTGCTCGAGTTTCTGGTGGCGTCGGGTGCGAAGGACAGTCCGGTGAAGGCGGTCGCTTTGAATCCGCGATTCAAGAATGAGATTCGCGGGGCGGTTCAGGACAGCATTCCGCTGCTGCAGCGCGCGGATGCGAACTTCGCGACCAGCTCGGGTTGTGTGTCGTGCCATAACAACAGCCTGACGGCGATGACGGTGGGGTTGACCCGGAAGCAGGGCTTCCGCATCGACGAGAAGACAGCCTCTAAGCAGCTGCAGGTAAATGTTGCGGCACTGGAAAAAAGCCGCGACCAGCTGCATCAGGGATTCCTGGTTCCGGTTGAGGATAACTTCAGCGAGAACATTGTGGCGTACATCCTGTTGGGCCTGTATGCCGAGGGGTACAAGGCTGACCTGAATACCGATGCCGCGGCGATGCACATTCTGTGGCGGCAGCAGGCAACGGGTGAGTGGTTTCAGCCGCTGGCCGATACGCGGCAGCCGCTTTGCCTGAACCATATCGGCCAGACGGCGCTGTCAATGCGGGCGCTGCAGCTCTATGCGCCCAAGACAGATGAAGCTGCGTATCGCCGAGCGATTCAGCTGGGCGCTTTGTGGCTTGCGAATGCGAAGTCGTATAACAACGACGACCGCAGCTGGCGGGTAGCCGGGCTTGCATGGGCCGGGACGAACAAGGCCGCGACCGCGAAGGCCATGCGAGAGTTGCTGGCTGCGCAGAAACCGGATGGGGGCTGGTCCGATCTGCCCTCGATGGAGAGCACCGCCTACGCTACGGGGAAGAGCCTGGTTGCGCTACACACGGCAGGCTTGCCGATCTCCGATGCTGCTTACAAACGCGGAGTCAAGTGGCTGCTGAGTCATCAGCAGCAGGACGGCTCGTGGTGGGTGCAGACGCGGGCCCTGGCGTTCCAGCCTTCCTTCGACGCGGGCTTTCCGCATGAGCACGACCAGTGGATTTCAAGTGCGGGCACAAACTGGGCGGCGATGGCGCTTACGCTTGCGTTGCCGGATTCTAATAACGTAATGGCCTCACGGCTTCCGTGAGTTGTCTGCCGCAACAATCCCGCTGACGTGCTGGCTGCGAGCCTGCATC
>JAOAPF010000501.1 GCA_025462755.1 Edaphobacter sp. | reverse complement strand
GTTAGCTGGTGTCGTATGAGTACACGCATCAATACGTCATCCCTCAACACGAATGATAAACGGCGATTTCGCCAAGTTCACCCGGACCGGAGACGCACCAGCGCGAACTTGGTCAAAACCCGACTTTCGAGGAGCGTAGCCGACCCCCTCACTCCTCATCTTCTTTCCAACGCACCTCCTGCCAAAGATCAGCGTCCCAGAATTCAATCGACCTAATTTCGGGTGGCCACGGCTTTCGGCCAAGCAGACCAAATTCGTGGCGAAAGTAATCGTCGAGATCGAAGCCGTAGTAGACGATGTCGGTTTGATGAATCGAAAGAATGGGGTTGCCGGTTAGGTGAGGTCGATCGGGCATCATGCGGTGCCCGGAAATGGGTATGAGCCGAGGCGGCTTTTTTACATGCTCCTCCACAAGCGCCTTTGCCTCTTCCATTACCTTTGGCCGTTCACCCCACTCGGGGAGCCATAAACCGTGCTCGACATCGAAAAGAATGCCATGTAACGGGAGACTCAGCGCCTCCCTGATATACGGATCATCTGCAAGACGCCAGTCAGGGAAGGGAGGACTGCCGACTGGAAGAGCTGTTTGCAGGAAGGCCCTTAAATCGGGCGGAAACTCAAAACCATAGTTCTCTTCGGCACGGTGGACCTCTGCATCTGAGAGACCCTCGTCAAAGAACAGGCCTCGATTAGCACCTTCCATGAGTTTAATTAGCTCCGACCAGTCGTGTTCGTTTTCGTTCATGACTTTAGCGTAACGTTGCCGAATCCCAGATAGAAGCGTGAAATGCGTCGCTTCGATCGTAGTTCTTGAAAACCGGGTTTTCGGCAACAACGCATGACAGGCCGGGGTCCGCTGGTCCTCCGGGCGATAGCAACGCCCTCCGGTTCGCGTGTGGGCCAACGTGGCGCGATTGTGGGGCCAGAGCTAGCTTGGGCAGGTCAAACAGAAAAGGGGAGAGGCCGTTGCGCCTTTCCCCCCTCTGTTGTTGAAACCCGATCAGGTCTGGTCCAGGTCCCCAACCCTAGCTCGGCGCCACCCAGAATGGCTCCTTGCTCGCCATAAACTCCACGGGAACCTCCGGCACCATCGGCTTCAGCCACTCCGCGCAGTACCCCATCCCTGACTGCTCCGACACCACATGGTTCACTACGATCAGTGCCTTCTTCGCTCCCGCAGCGATCTGATCCTGCACATACTCCACCAGCTCCCACTCCCGTGTCTCGCCGCAGATCATCACATCCACATCCGGCCGCGCAGCCGTCTTGATCACACTCGGCATCAGGCTTGCATAGCCCCAGTTCGCCACCACGCGCTTCACCGGCATCTTCGCATCCCCCACCACGCGCATCGAGTGCGCATTCAGCCGCTTCACCATCGTCTCCACCAGCCCACCCAGCGTCGCCACATCGAAGACAAACTCGCGCGAGCCCTCGCTCACCGCATTCTTCTCCCACCCCAGCTCGCGTGTCATACCCGCGTTGATGCCATCCGGCCTCATCCTATGCCAGTGATCGTGAAAGCGAAACACCGCAACATCATGCTCCGCGATAAACCTCCGCTTGAACTCATACGTTGCATCGCCCTCCAACTCCTTCGTCGTATCCAGGTGCGACCAGAACGTCGGCTCGTGTGTCACGATCATGTTTCTCCCCGCCGCGACTGCACGTTGTATCACCTCAAGCGTCGCCATCATCGTCGTCGCGATCCCCTTCACCCGCACCTCCGGTGACCCGGCGACAATCCGGTCTACCGTCTCCGTCATCCAAGGAATCCCCACCCTGCCTTTGATGCGTTCCACCACCTCGCCGGCCGTCAAAGCCCCCGCAGCCTGAGCGAAACCATGCACTCGTGAGGCCGCAGCCAGCGTAGCCCCTCCCACAACCAGCGAACGACGCGTCATCGACATGTACACCATTCTGCCAAAGAAGCAGCATCAACGCCTAATGTCATGAAAACGAGTTATCGGCAAGTTTCAGGTCGAAGTTGCCGCAAACCCGACTTTCCGGAAAGTCACATTTTCATTGTCCAGCCAGCTTCCCATGAAAAGTCCAACCAGGCGCTGTATAGCGCGCTTATACTGCCAACCTCCAGAGAGGAGCTTGCGCACATGACGAATGAACTGGCTAGATATGCTTTGACTATTCCGTCGTCTGGGCAGCTCACCAAGCGTTATATCTGGGTCGAACGTAGAGATGAGTTGATAGTCTTATTGCAAGTCACCGTTACTCATACTCAATCGCCGTTTGAAGCCGAATCGATGGACAAAGTTCAAGCATCATTTGAGCAAAGTGAGCCCGTACTTTATGCGGATGCTGACTCGGCCAATGCAGCGGCTTGTGGAATTAGCGAACAACTCATCAGAGAAGGCTGGCAGCCTTACCTGGGAAACCCACCCAGTAAATGAGATCACAGGGCCATTGGCTCCAGGGTCGAACTTGCCGATAACTGGTGCCGGGAATGTCGTCAGACAGATGCCGATCAATCAACACAGACGCGTTATAGGTACCTGATGCGTCTGCCCTCCGCCAGTTACTATTACCGTCGAAGTAGGGATGCGAGCCATGCTTTTGATCAAAAGATTCGCTATCTGTCTGCTAGTACCGACATCTGCCTTCGCCCAGGCACAATCATTCGTAGCCATCGACGTTAAGCCTGTCCGTTCGGTTGATCCGCAAAGCAGACGGTTAAGAGTTCTTCTCAACGGGGATCTGATAGGCACTTCGGTCAATGCAATCACGCTAATAAGCGAAGGCTACAGTGTTCCAGCCAATCCATCGGAGCGGCTCTCCACTCTTCCTCCCTGGGTTTACAGCGAGAGATACGACATCGAGGCGAAGGCTCCTTCCAGTGCGAAGCAAATGAATTCGTCCGACGGGAACACCTCGAAACTGGTCCGCGATATGTTTCGTCAAGTGCTCGCGGATCGATTCCACCTCGTGATGCGAACCGAGAACAGGACCATGCCGGTGTACGCTCTCGTCGTTGCTCGCGGCGGCCCAAAGCTCCAGCAATCAAACATCTCGCATTGCATCTTCGATACCGCTCAGGATGGCTGCCACAGCTTCCTCATAGGCTTCGGCCATCCCCTGAATGCGAGAGCAGTCGATATGGACGACCTCGCTCACTACATCGAAAACTGGACAGATTTGCCGGTTGTCAACAGAACCTCGCTCACCGATGTCTTCACAATCAGCAGTGAGGGTTGGCAGCCGATGCGGCTGCCCCCTCCACCGCCCGGTGGCACAGGAAATGTGGACTTCACACACCTACAGACCATCGACGCCGTTCTCAGTGGTCTTGGACTGGAACTTCACAGGGAAGTCGCGACCCTACCGGTCTACACAGTGGAGCAGATCCAGCAGCCACCTTCACATTAGGAACGAGAAGTCCGCTTCTCTAAAGAAACACTGTCATTCCGTAAAAACGGGGTTATCGGCAACTACGGCTTCCCGAATTGCCGCTGGGCGAACTAGCCGATAACCCCGGATTTGCAGGCACATTGCTCGGGAGGTTTAGGTTTAACCGGTATACTTCCGCCTGAACAACAATATCCTCGGCAGAATGCGGAGCAGTGAATAGCCATGAAGACGGTATCTACATTGACGTGTGTAACATTGTTTGCCTTAGGTATGTCTCTAAGATCGTCGAACGTTCAGGGTCAGACGACTAAACAGCCATCCTCTCAAGCCTCGCCATCGAATGTAACTGCTGCTCCGACGTCGGCGAGTGAGGCGCATGCGCGGGGAGATATCGCGGGCGAATGGCAGGGAACTCTGCAGGCAGGTAAGTCTCTGCGGATCATCCTGAAGATCACGAAGACAGATAAGGGCTGGGGCGCGAAGATGTACAGCATCGACCAGGGAGCGCAGCCCATCAATGTTTCTTCTGTCGTGCTGGATGGTTCTACGCTTAGATATTCGGTCGAACTGATTGGCGGCAACTATGAGGGGACGCTGAGTGCGGACGGCAATTCGATCTTGGGAAACTGGACCCAGGGTCCCAACCCATTGCCGCTGACCCTGGTGCGTGCAACCAAGGAGACAGCGTGGGAGATTCCCGTTCCTCCGCCTCCTCCGAAACCTATGGCAGCGGATGCGAACCCGTCGTTTGAGGTGGCTACAATTAAGCCGAGTAAGCCCGAGGCTCAGGGCAAAGGATTCAGGGTCAACGGGCGCAACGTTGCCACCATCAATACGTCGCTCGATGATCTGATCGAGTTTGCTTATGACGTTCATGCGAAACAGATCATTGGTGGACCGGAATGGCTCGACAAAGACAAGTACGACGTTGCTGCGGTGCCCGACAAAGAGGGTTCGCCCAGCTACGAACAGTGGAAGTCGATGGTTCAGAAGCTACTGGCGGACCGCTTCAAACTCACGTTTCATCATGACAAGAAAGAGCTTTCCGTCTACGTGCTAACGGTTGGAAAAGGCGGACTAAAAAACGTCACCAAGAGCGAGAGCCCTGCTCCAGGGTTCTCCATACCAATCAGGCCGGCGCCTGGAGGAATCGCGATGTCTGTGCGAAACGGGACGATGACGAATTTTGCTGTTTTTGGATTGCAGGGAGCCGTCCTCGATCGACCCGTGTTGGACCAGACCGGGCTGACCGACCGGTTTGATTTCACGCTGACGTGGGCGCCGGACGAGTCACAGTTCGGTGGCCGTATTCCACCGCCGAGCGAGAGCACCAATCCTCCGCCCGGCCTTTTCACTGCCATTCAGGAGCAGCTTGGGTTGAAGCTGGACGGAGTGAAGGCACCGGCCGACGTGATGGTGATCGATCATGTGGAGAAGCCTTCGGAGAATTAGCGGCTGCAGAACTTCCTCAAAGCGGGTTTCGGAAACTACGGCTTCCCGAATCGCGCCGGGTGAACTTGCCGATGTATGGTCCGCCGTGTGAATGCAAGGGAAAAGCTTCAAATGAAGGAAAGTCTGCGTCAATGTATCCGGCCTTTAGGTGGAGAGTTTTCTCCTGGCCTTGATGAGATACGCCGCGTACCTGTCCTTTGAAAACACGTCGGCCTCATATGGGCCATTTCGGCAAGCAGGTTTCAGGTTCGCCGTTTTGACTGTTCTTTCATCTTCACTTATCCGGTGCAGACCTCGGTGGGGAGAACTTGCTGTTGCTGGTTGCTAAGCCTGCTTATACTGTCAGTGCCTCGGGTACTGCTCGATAGTCCTGGCCCGTCGAGAGCACTGCCCACGCGATCCGCGCCAGTTTGTGTGCTGTTGCCACGATCGATACGTTTCGTGGCGCCCTCGTCTCAAGCGAGGTCATCCAGGCGCCCATCGCGATTCGGTCCCACTTGGATCGCAATACGACCGCGCGTGCTCCATGAATCAGGATCTTGCGCAGGTAAGAGTTGCCGCGCTTGCTGATTCCATACAGCCTCGCCTTGCCACCGGTCGAATGCTGCTTCGGCAGCAGCCCCATCCAGGCCGCGAACTCTCGTCCCTTGCGGAAGGCTGCGCCGTTACCGATGGAGGCCACGATCGCGGTTGCAACCAGCGGTCCGATGCCAGGGATCTGCCGCAGTCTCCGACACGCAGCATCGCTCGAAGCGATCCGTTCCACTTCGTCGTCCATCTGCACGATCTGAAGCTCCAAGTCCTTCCACTCGCTCCACAGCATGGCAACCAGGTTCCGCATCCTAGGGGTGAGGTTCTCGTTGACGTTCTCAAGCACCTCAGGCAGAGCTTCCCTCAGCCGAATCGGGCTCTTGGCGAACACGATGCCCCGCTCCAGCAGGAACGCACGAATCTGGTTGATCAGAGAAGTTCTTCGCGCCATGAGCCGGTCACGCACGCGATGGAGAGCTTGCAGATCGAGCTGGTCATCTGTCTTGATCGGCACGAAGCGCATGTTCTCGCGATCCACGGCCTCAGCAATCGCTTCATCGTCGATGAAATCGTTCTTGTTCGACTTCACAAACGGCTTCACGAACTGGGCTGGAATCAACTTCACATCATGGCCTTGTTCCCGTAAAGCACGGCCGAGGAAGTGCGACCCCGAACATGCTTCCATCCCGATCAAGCAGGTCTGCATGTTCGTGGTGAAGGTAATCAACTGCTTCTGGGTAAACTTCTTCTTCAGCGGCACCTTGCCGTTATAACCAAGTGCCACCAGGTGAAAGGTCGTCTTACCAAGGTCAATACCAACCGATCGAATCTGCATGTCGATGTTCCTCCTTGAATCTGCCTACAAGATCTTCCCGGGAAGATCAAGCGACGGACCATCTTAGTAAACCCGACTTTCGAGGAATTACGGGTGCGGTGATGGAGAAGGCTGCCTCGATTGTTTATTCTCGGCCTATCGAAGTTGTGCTGGAATGCATCGAGCACCTACTGTCTCGAAGAGAGTCCTTTGCGCAACACGCCACCGTCGCGTTCCCATCGTTTCGCGAGACCCCGCGACTGCGAATTACCTAATTTTGCACGAGTAGACTACAATCGCCGCCATGAAATGCGCCCTGCCGCTTTTATTACTCTCGCTCACAGCGTTCGCACAAACCGGCAAGCAGCCCAAACCGCACACCAACGACGATGCGGCGCAGCATGACGCCACCGATTTTGTTCGGGATCTTCGTGGGGCAAGAGCGACGCAGTTCGGCCCCGCGTTTGGCTTCGTATCTGGCACATTTCCCGCAAGGGACGCTGTTGGTAAGACGATACGTTTCAGCGCCTGGATCAAGACCGAGAATGTTCAAAATGGCTATGCGGGCGTCTGGTGGCGTGTTGACGGTCCCGGCGAGGGTACTAACCGTCCCCAGCTCGCTTTTGACAACTCCATGGTGCGGTTCATCGATGGCAAGCCGGGCACTGGTAATGGCACAATCCGCGGCGCAACTGGTACCACGCCATGGACGCTCTACGAGTTGGAGCTACCCGTTGGCAAAACCGCTTCCAACATCAATTTTGGTGTTCTCTTGACAGGTACCGGAACTGCCTGGGTCGATGCGATGAAGGTTGAAATCGATGGTCAACCGTACAGTAACTCGCAGTTAGATTTCGACTTTGAATCCCCCACGGCAAAGGGCTTCATCTTCGGCTGCGGGTCCGCTTCCGCCATCTGCACTGGCTACAAATACAAAGTCGGTATCGACAACACGGTTTCGTACTCCGGGCACCAGAGCCTAAAAATGCAGTACGTTGAAGAGGGAGCAACCCAGAAGTAGTGGCACCCCGCGGACCACCCCCGTCATCGACAGTATGGTGTGCTCGCTAGACAGATTTCGCGTCCGCTACCTAAGTTGGACCGCAAGCCAATCAACGCCGATGATGTTCCGCGCGATGCGAAGCCGGAAGAGGAGCTGCGGCGGGTGAAGCGGCGCAAGGGCCGACGCCAACTTGCCAACTTCGAAAACCTGCCGGTTACCACCCGGGTCTACGAACTGAGTACGGAGCAGCTTGCGTGCCCGTGCTGCGGCGTGGAGCGCTGTGAGATAGGTGCCGACGAGAGTTGGCAGGTCGAGTATCTGCCGGGCCATTTCGAGCGCATCCGTCATGTGCGCAAGAAATATGCCTGTCCGGGTTGCGAGAGAAACGGCGACAACCCGCGGATAGGGATGGCGGCCAAGCCGGAGACGGCGATTGACAAGGGGATGGCCGGCCCAGGGCTGCTGGCCTATATCGTTACCAGCAAATTCGCTGACTACTTGCCGTTATATCGCCTGGAAGACATCTTCCAGCGGCAAGGTTTCGAGATCTCTCGCGCCACACAGTCGATCTGGTGCGGCGATGTGGCCGACCTCGTTGAGCCGTTATACGAGTTGATGGCCGAGCGGGTGCGGGCCTCGCACGTGGTGGCCACAGATGACACCATCATGCCGATGCTGAGCAAGGGCAAGGCTACCAACGCCCGGATGTGGGTCTACGTGGGTGACGAGGCCCACCCTTACAACGTCTTCGACTTCACTCTGAATCGGGGCCGCGACGGGCCGAAGTATTTTCTCAAGGATTACCGCCAGGTTCTGTTGGCTGATGCCTACGGCGGATACAACGGCGTGGTGGCCCGGCAATGAAATCACACGTGCGGGTTGTTGGTCGCACGCGAGACGCTAGATCATCGAAGCGGAAAAGACTGCTCCCGAAATCGCGCGGGAAGCAGTCGAGATGGTGCGTGCGCTCTATGCAGTGGAAAAGGAGGCCAGGGATCTCTCCGCAGCAGAGCGCCTTCAGTTGCGCCTGGAGCAATCGACGCCAGTGCTCGCCCGTCTGCACGAAAAGATTCTTCTGTGGAAAGAGCAACTGCTGCCCAAGCATCCGATGGCTGAGGCGATCAACTATGCCCTGAGCCAGTGGCAGGAACTGAACGTCTTCTGTTCCGACGGCGCAGTCGCAATTGACAACAATGTCAGCGAGCGCGAGATGAAGCGCGTCGTTTTAAATCGAAAGAACTCGCTGTTCGTGGGTAATGCCCGCGGAGGCCGAACTGCGGCGATCCTGGCCAGCCTCACGAGCACATGCCGCAGGCACGAAGTGGACCCGCAGCTATATCTCACGCAACTGCTGATTAACTTACCGGGAGCGCAAATCCGTGAACTTTCGGCATGGCTACCCGATCAATGGAAGCGAACTCAAGCGGCGCGAACAGCCACTCTGTGAACCCTTTTTGGAACTACCTCCATGTTGGCGGTGACCCTCCCGCGCCTCCGTTGAGGAGCACATCAAGCCAAGGGATCGGCCGCTTTGGCGGCACGCCTCTCTTCGGACAGGTGGTATAACTCGGTTTGGCGATACTGCTTGTCCCAACGTTCTGCCTCATCTAGGTCTAAAGGGACACCATAATGGCCATTCCTATAAAGGTCAGCTAGTAGCCGGAGAGATTGTTCGTCTCCCTGATCGGCGGCACAGTGGAGCCATCGCAACCCTTCCATGTGGTCGCATGGCAAACCTTCGCCGCGCAGGTACATAAAGCCGAGATTGTACTGTGCGTCTGTGTGGCCACGTTCAGCTGCACGGCGGTACCACTCAGTAGCACGGGCCGGATCGTGAGGTCCAGTCCAATCGCCAGTCGCGCAAAGTGCACCCAAATCGCGCTGTGCTTCTAGGCTGCCCAGTTCACCGGCTCGAAGCAGCAGCGAATCTCGCTCCGCTCCTTCTGGATACAGGTGGCCCAACCAATAGACTGCGTCAGGATGTGCGCGATCTGCCGCCGTGCGCAAGAGCTTCTCCATCTCGGTACGCTTCTCCGGCCCCTCATCAAAGCAGCCGAAGAGGTAATAGTAAGCTAGGCGGAATTGAGCCTCCAGGTCGTCTTGCGATATGTAAGGCTTCCACAAAGCTTCGACGGAGGACCACTCACTTGTCTCGTCCTCGTTCAGGAGTTCCGATTCCTCTATCAGCCGCTTTGCTGTGTGCTCATCCATACGGGTCAATTCAGAATGTATTCTCGCACCTTTGCCGTGAGTACGATTGCTTGCGGACCCGATTCAGTAGAATGACGGCCTATTCGTCCTGCTGCAGCTCCGCGGACATTCCGTAGCCTGTGGTTCATGTATCGCTCACTGAATTACTGCAGATAAATCCCGGATTTAGGAAACGCATCATGCACTTGAATCCCGGACTGGGCACCAGACAAAATGAGGAAGAAGGTGCTGATTCTGGTGTGAATGAGACGGTGGAAACATAAGAATGGCATAGGGTAGGGCAGTGATCGAATTGGCTGCGATCTCGGTGGGCGTTTCCCAGGTCTTGTACTTAAATCCCGGAAATCCCGGACAAACTTCAGCTCAAAGTTCGTCCGGGATTTAAGCACAAAATTCCGGTATTTACGTGCAGTAACGTTGCAGCTGAATATCGGAAAATCCTTGAAAATAAAGAAGAGCTTGTCCGGGATTTAAGTGCAGCGCGACATTGGCCGTCGGATCGTCGAGCGGGAGCAGGGCGGTGCTGATCGTGCTCAATATGGCAAGGAAGTCATTAAGGTGCTTGCTGAGCGTCTAACGTCAGAATTCGGCAACGGGTTCCTTCTCGGATTCTGTCGGACATCATGGCAACAAGTGTCGCCGTCAGTTCGGGCATCTTTTGTATGAGTTCTGGGAAAAGCGCGGCCGGAAACTTGAGAAGCCGTCCGTCGTTCAGCGCGCGGCCGGTCACAGTAAATCGTTTCATTCGGGAGAAAGGAAACACCCCACTAACATCACCAGCTTGCGCTGGAAGTGACACAGTATCGCCGCCGAACTCTCCTCTCCATTGAAAAAGTCCCTCGAGGAAGATGATCATCCAGTCTGCTGGCTCGCCTTGTCGCACGAAGGCCTCTCCTACTTGGACAGGGACTTCCTGTACATGACTTAGAAACCAACTAATCTGATCG
>JAOAPF010000496.1 GCA_025462755.1 Edaphobacter sp. | reverse complement strand
GTTAGCTGGTGTCGTATGAGTACACGCATCAATACGTCATCCCTCAACACGAATGATAAACGGCGATTTCGCCAAGTTCACCCGGACCGGAGACGCACCAGCGCGAACTTGGTCAAAACCCGACTTTTCGGGCTGTATGATTTTGGACGAGGTTTCAGTAGAACGGAATGTGTAGACAATGACGCAACTAATGCAGATCAGCCACCCGTTTTTGTTCTTCATTCCGATCATTGCTCTATTCGTGGGGATCCAATTTCTTACGAATCGACGACGCAAGCGGGGATTGCCGCCACAAGACTGGCCCAAAGTGGCTTTGGTTGTTCTGCTTGTGGCGCTCTGCCTGTTGTTCGCGTTCGCCAAGTTCAAGTAACTGGGCTCCGCAAGCTGAACTCCCGTGAAAACAGGGTTTCACCAAGTTCGACGCACCGAACTCTGGCCAGGTGAACTTGCTCAAAATCCGACTTTTCAGCCAGTTCCTAAGAAGGCGCGCGCCTACCAGGTGCGCCGGTCGGCGGCTTGTCTGGATTTAAGATGAAGACGCTTCCCCGTAGGCCGACCGTCGTCGCCGCGGGTACGCCATTTACCTGGTATGGCTCAAAAAGCCATGAGGCTGCTCTATGCCGCAGTCTGTCCGCCACGTCACCCGGAACGTTTCCAGAGAGCCCAACCTTCCCGACTCTGCCGTCCTTCTCAATTGCGAAAGAAATCTCAAACGTGACTGGCCCCGAACTGGCTTCTTTTGAGATATACATCCTGTCCAGGTCGCAGCGAATGCAATGCAAGCCCGCCTGCAGTGCGGGCTCTATAGATCCGTTCCCGAGGTTCGCCTTAATAACATGGAGAGGAGGATAGGAACGATTCTCCCACTCGGCCTGATCGTCCCTGGTATCCAGCATAGCGACCGGAGACAGGGTGGTGCAGTCGATCACACCATTAGTCAAGAGGCACAGCGTGTTACCGCTTCGCGCCCATTGTTCTGAGAGCAGGTGCGCCGGAAAACGTGCTAGACTCTCGGGCTGAATGGTGGGTTGTCCAGAACCGGAAGCGGCACCGTTACCCGGCGCGCCCTCCAAGATACGAGAGAAGGGAACGAATGAGCTGCGACCGGCAAAGCAGCCTTGCGGCGTACAACCTCCACATCCTGTCCAATGACAGACATCGTGATAAACGAGAAGGTGCTCCCACTGATCGCCATCTGATGAACGCACAGCCATCGGCGTGGAGTAGCCACCACCGGGTTTGTCCTTTCCGACAACCTCCGATCCAACAGACCAGTATTTTTCCTGGAACACAAACGCGCCGTTGCTACCAGCACCACTGGGCAACGCTGTCGCCCTCCAAGTGGCACCTCCGTCTGTAGTCCAAAGGTATTCCCCACCGTCCCCAGCCACACGTACGAGAAGATGCATAGAATCCATAGCCGTGAGAGCAACAGTCTCGGGGAGCTTTTTACTCCAGTCGGGATCATTTGCGGGAATAACTAGTTTCCACGACTTGCCTCCGTCAGTGGTGGCCAACAAAGAGGAGCGTGCACGGACTACCCCGTGCTGAGGATCACCAAACGCCGCTTGAAAGATTGTCTCCGGCACCGGCATCCGCGCACTCCAGGTTTCGCCGCCATCCTCGGTCATCAGTAGACGCGGCCCTGTTCCCGCCGCATAACCAAATTTCTCATTGACGAATGCGAAAGTGAGCAATAAGCCACCGTTTGGATCCTCATGTTTTTTCTGCCAGTGTTGGCCTCCGTCGGTAGAGACAGCGATTGTCTCCCCACTGCCTGCTACCCACATGGCGTTGCCCCGACTGAGTAGCACTTCGGCAGAAAAGCCTGGCGAGACAGACTTCCAGCCCTTTGGAGTTTGGGCGGAAACTGGAAGATGGATTCCGGTCAGCAGCACCGGGAAGAGAAAAATGAGAGGCAGCTTGTGTGTGCGCATGGTTTCCGCAAATGAGTCTAACTGGAATCAACGGAATTACACGACGAAATAAAAGGAACATCTCAAGAAGTGGGTCGGTACCCTATGTTTGGAAATGCCGTCGGATCATGGTTTGGTGGCACGGAGGCCACAGACCATGAAGCAGAAGCCGCGCTCCCGAGTCAATCGCAAGAAAGCCAAGACTGTCTTGCGCCTTCCCGATCTTGAACATGCCAAGGCCGCGGTCCTGAACAGCTTGACCAGTGCTGACGCCCAGCGCGGGTATCGTCATGCCATCGACGAGTTCGTTGACTGGTATTGCTCTGAGCCCCGTCTGGCATTAAATCGGATTGTGGTCTTACGGTACAGGAGTTATCTGGAGTCCCGGCAACTGGCTCCAGGAACTGTCAACCTCCGCCTGGGCGCTGTGCGGCGGCTCGCGTACGAAGCTGCCGATTGCGGCCTGCTCAGTTCGGATCTCGCAGCTGGCATTCGCCGTGTCAAAGGTGTGAAGAAATTGGGTGTTCGCCTTGGAAACTGGTTGACCGTCGAGCAGGCTCACTCTCTTTGGCAAGCGCCAGATAGCCAAGGTCTCAAAGGGAAGCGGGACCGAGCACTTCTTGCGTTGCTGCTGGCGTGTGGGCTGAGGCGGCACGAAGCCGTTAGCCTGAGGATTGATGACCTGCAGCAACGCGAAGAACACTGGGCGATTGTCGATTTGGTGGGCAAGGCAGGACACGTCCGAACGGTACCGATCCCCGCCTGGGTGAAAGGGCAGTTGGACGAGTGGCTGAGGGCAGCTGGAATTGCCCGGGGCAGGATCTTTCGTAGGGTCACCAGGATGGGGCGGACATGGGGAGACTGCATGACGGAAAAGTCGATCTGGCACATTGTGAAGGATTGCGCGAAAAGGATCGGTATGCCTAAACTGGCCCCTCATGACCTGCGGCGGACGTGCGCTCGTCTGTGCCATGCTTCAGGAGGCGAACTGGAGCAGATCCAGTTCCTGCTGGGACATGTCTCGGTTCAAACAACCGAGCGATACCTTGGCTGCAAGCAGCGGATTCGGTCGGCGGTCAATGATCGCATCGGAATCGAACCAAATCGCTGAGTCGCCGGGGTTCTGGAAGAGTTGCCGACGATCCACCCGGAACACGAACCAATGGCTCTTCGATGAGTGCATCGCCTGATATGGAGTGACCGTGTCGCTCCATACTGACTGTTATCAACAGTTGAGAAATGAACTTGCCGAAAAGCCGTGCCGGCTCAACTGGTCAATGCAACACCATCTCATAGGAATGATTTTTCCAAAGGTGGTGTTTATGGCACAAGGAAAACGGGATAGGCTCTCCGCGGAGCAGCGGGCCGACATGTGGCGCCGCTGGAAGGCGGTCGAGTCGTTGCATGAGATTGGGCGTGCCTTCGGCAAAGGCCATGGTTCCATTCGGTTTCTGTTGACGCAGCGCGGCGGGATAGCTCCTGCTGCTCGTCGGCGCTCGCCGCGAACACTCACTCTGGCCGAGCGGGAAGACATCTCACGAGGAATTGCTTCCGGCTCATCGATTCGTGAGATAGCCAAGGGGTTGCAGCGGGCGTCGTCGACGGTGAGCCGGGAGGTGGCGCGTCATGGCGGGCGTCCACTCTATCGAGCCAACGAAGCCGACTCCCAGGCCTGGGAGTCGGCTTTGCGACCCAAGAGGTGTCTTCTTGCCAACCGCGTGAATCTGCGGACGATCGTTGCCAGTAAACTGATTCTCAACTGGTCGCCGGAACAGATTTCGGGATGGTTGAAGGAACGCTATCCCAACAACGAGAGCATGCGCGTGTCCCACGAAACCATTTACCGCAGCTTATTCATCCAGGCACGAGGAGTGTTGAAAAAAGAGCTGATTCAGCACCTGCGGTCCAAGCGGCTTATACGCCGTTCACTGCACTCGCGGGCTGACGGACAGTCCCGAGGTCAGATCGTCGATGCCATCTCTATTAGGGAAAGACCTGCAGAAATCGAAGACCGCGCTATTCCCGGGCATTGGGAGGGCGATCTGCTCGCAGGCAGCAGGAACAGCCACATCGCCACCCGGGTGGAACGGCATTCGCGTTTTACCATGCTGGTCAAAGTGCCCAGCAAAGACACAGCGACGGTCGTCGCCGCGTTCAGCCGCCACGTTCGTAAACTCCCCGCATCCCTGCGGCGATCGTTGACCTGGGACCGGGGGCTGGAGATGGCAAAACACAAGAGCTTCACGGTGGCCACCAATGTGCAAGTCTTCTTCTTTGATCCCCAGAGCCCCTGGCAGCGCGGCACCAACGAAAACACCAACGGGCTGCTGAGGCAATACTTCCCTAAGAAAACCGACTTGTCCGGCTACTCTCAATCCGACCTCGACAAGGTAGCGCTGCAGCTCAATCAACGTCCAAGAAAAACTTTGGGATTTGAAACTCCGGCAAGTAAACTCCAGGCAAGTGTTGCATCGATCCATTGAGACCGCCCGACTTTTCCGGAGGCTTCTTCGAAGCCATCGATAGGTTGCCTTTGCGCTGCTTCAGTAGTTGATCGAATCTAGTTGCCGGTTCT
>JAOAPF010000476.1 GCA_025462755.1 Edaphobacter sp. | reverse complement strand
GCAGCCTTCGGAGCGAGATTTTGAGGTATGGCTCTCGAGCGGGTATGGCGGTGACCGGTTTGAGACCATCCCGACGAAAACCGGCCAGATCAATCGCGAGGCGCTGCTCGGTAGCACAACCATAGGCGCCAAGTACTGGCAGAACGTGCTCCGCGGACCGGTGCAGTCGGCCCTCGATCGGCAAACCAAACATCTTCAGATCGAAATCGAGTCCGGATTGGAGCAGCACATCGAGCTGGCCAAGATTCGCCGGCATGCCGGATGGGGCTTGGTTGCTCCCATTACCGACCTCCTTGGCGGAGCCGACTTTCCCGACTATTTGATTTGGGATGAGCCCGAGAAACTTCCCAGCAAAGCCAGCCGCATGAACGTCGGCGGGAATGTGCTAGGCACGAAAGCGATGCTTGTCGTCGCCGCGATCATGACCCGCAATGCCGCGATGCTCATTGCTCAGTACCTGGATGACTCCGAATCGGTACGAAGAGGGCTATAAAGACTCTCGAAGTCGCCGAAAAGGCTGGAGAGGTCGCGCAGACCGTGCTCACAGTGGCTGACGGGTACGGTCTGGCCAAAGGTGCCGTGTCTCTCGTCCAACATTACCGGGAGCCGCGGGAAAAGTCTTCGTCGTGATTGGAAGCGGCAATACCGTCGATGCGGCCGCGGGCAAGCTCATCTCACACTATGCAGCCGAGGAGGTGGGCACTGCTGCGGAGCTCACGAAGCTGGCGCGTCCTCCCGAAATACCCGGAGCTACCTCTGCGGCTCGCGACATTGCCGGAGACACGGCGACTGCGGCTCGAGGCGCGACCGGGGAGATGACGACCGCAGCGCGGGAAACAGCGAGCGAACTCGCCGAGGGGGCCGGAGAAAAGGCGATCGGGGATCCAGAGGCCTTCTTGAAGAAGCATCCTCCAGAGCAGGTGCACGGGGATGGCCCCGGGGAACGAAGCGCACATGTGCGCGGCGATCCCCACGACGTTGTCGAAGTCGAGGACCCGAACATGCCCGGCGAGATCTGCTGCGAGATCCATTCCCGGTCGCCGTATCCGAAGGTCCGGTGCCCGAAAGGGATGGGGGGAAGAAGCCGGCCCCGACACCGGCCAAGGGTGGCCCGCAGGCGGATGCTCCAGCTGATTGGGACGATGATCTGCCGGAGTACGACGGGCCACAAAAGCGGGTACGCAAGACACCGCTGCACCGCCCGATCAGTACCGCCGCGTCGGAACGCGCACGGGCGAACTTCGACAAGGTACGCCCAGACCTAGCCAAACGCGTCGGTGTTCCAGCCGGGGGTCAGGTGCATCATGCCATTGAGTTGCAGGTGCTGGACCGCTATCCGGGTACGTTCGCGGAAGCCGAACTCAACGGACTCGCGAATATGCGGGGTGTACCGCCGGAACTAGAGAAGCGCGCGCAACTGCACCAGTCGAAAATCCGTGAGGTGTGGAACAGGTACTATCGGGGACTCGATGCCGAGAGGCTGAAGGCGGGAACAGCCGCCTACAATGCGATGGTCCGAAACTACCTTAGTAATGGCCGCAATGAGATCGACTACGTGCTCGGGCAATTCTTCAGTGAAGAGGGCGCTGGCCGTGGCGGTGCGTTCCGCTAGGTACTTGAACCTGAGTACGGGAATTCGCATAGAAAGGTGTAACTAACGTCGACGCATCATCAGGAAACTTGCCGACAATCCACCCGCAACCCAAAAAAGCTCCACATAGCAGTTCGATGAGTCACGGCCTTCATAATCAACTGACAATTGCGGATATGCCTCAGTCGCATCGCAAAGCCGCGATCGGATTCACTCTGCTGGCAGATCTAGCTGGCAGTAGAGTCGCCACAAGCGCGATAAGAGCCAGCAGCAACGTTCGATGGCAAACGTGCCCGGATCGTGCGCGCCTATGCCGAACAACTGGCTCGACAGAAGGCGCATCGCCCCCAACGAGGCAATCAAACCAAGTGCAGTCCCCGCCACAATCAACCTTAGACTCTGCCGATCAGCAGCCGCAGAATATCGATCTTGTTCGCTCCCAGCGCCAAGCGCAAACCAATTTCGGGGTGCGGTGTTTTACCAAGAAAGAGATCACTCCGTGGAGCCCTATGAGTGCCAGAACAAGGCCAGTTGCGGCGAAGAAGCCGACTAGGAGAGTCTGAAAGCAGGGTTGGTCCGCGAGTTTGCTGACTCTCTGGTGCAACGTGGCAATGTCAATCGGCAGGGTCGGGTCGAGCGCGGCGACCTGCGAGCGAATCCAGCGAGAAGTCCGATCGGGTGGCAGCGAACTTCGGACCACGATGCCGCCGACATCTTTTCGTCCACTCTCTATCAGGCAGTTTTGACCGATTTCATACGAGAGGGGCACTTTGCATGGAGCGGCGAAGGGCGCTGGTAAATGCGATTCAAATCCAGATGGGAAATACGCTCGAAGTGATCGGCGCCGAAGCGGGAATGCATCTGGTCGCACTGCTGCCCTTGGGTACTGACGATCTAGCGGCTTCCAGGAAGGCTGCCCAGAAGGGCATTTCTGCAATCCCCTTGTCCACCTGCTATCTAAGGTCACCGACGACGGGCGGCCTGATTCTTGGCTACGGGGGAGCGAACGCACATCAGATTCACGATGGCATGCGCAAACTCACGATAAGTGTAGAAGACCACATCGCATAATGCGCTGGGCAACTTCTGAGTTGCCGACCACACGGACAATGACTCTATGGCGAGTTGGTTACACTGTCACTCTTCATCTTGGTGGATGTGCGCTATAGATACCGCGGAGATTCAGGAGCCAAACGATGGATTGAATTGATCTGCATTCCTTCATGCCGAGACATCGGTACGGGGTAGTGTCGAGCATTTCTGGAGATGACACCCCACAGTCCGCACTGGTAGGCATCGCAATCAGTCCAGAACTGGAGATTATCTTCGACACTGCGAAGTCTTCCCGGAAATGCCCCAATCTCATCGCGCGGCCCAATTGCTCCTTTCTCGTGGGTGGGAAGGACAGCAGACGGTGCAATTTGAAGGGATTTGCAAGTGAGCCGAACGGGCCAGACTTGATGCGTTATCAAGAAATTTACTTCGCAGTCTGGCCGGAGGGGCAAGCGCATTTGAATTGGGCCGGACATCGCCTACTTTGTGGTACGGCCACGATGGATTCGTTACAGCGACTATGACCAGAGGCCCCGGTTATCGAAGAAGTCACGCTCGGATCTTGATTTAGTATTACAAACGCATTCATCGGTACTAATCACAAAGCCTTCGTATCCGGATTACGAGATAATTCGTGCCTCAGGCAGCAAAGAACTGGTTATGACCGGATCTGCTCAAACTCATCGAACGTGCAGATTTTCCGAGCGTGGGTCATTCATATCGAAGCGCGACCATGGGATCGACTTGTGCCGCGCGCCGCGCCGGAAGATATCCTGCCATGCTGGAAACCAGCATCAGCGCGATGACAGATGCAAGGAGGCTGGCTGTGTCGGTGCCGCGAAGACCATAGAGCAGGTTCGCGACGATGCGGCTTCCTGCCAGGGTAATGGGCACTCCGATAGCAATGCCGGTGGCGACCAGCAGGACGATCTCGCGCATGACGAGCCAGCCGACATTGGCTCGGCTGGCGCCGATGGCGATGCGGATTCCGATCTCGTTGGTGCGGCGGCTGACCATGTAGGACATCAACCCGTAGATGCCGATGGCGGAGAGGAAGACCGCAAGAATCCCGAAGAAGGCGGAGAGTTGTGCGACCAGGCGCTGGTTGGTAATGGAGCGCGCCACCTGTTCATCGAGCGTAGTGACACGGCTGATGGGGAGGGCGTGGTCAACGCTGTGCACCGCCTGCTGCACTGCGTTCGAGACCGTGTTGAAGTTGCCGTCGTAGCGAACAGCGAGGTTGCCGTAACCCCAGGGGTGTTGCGTATTTGGGATGTAGTCGATGTACTGCGGTTTCTCCTGCAGGCTTCCGAACTTGACGTCCTTCACAATGCCAATCACCTCAACGTCAGTGTCGGGCTTTGGATCGTATCCGGTGTAGTAGTGATGCCCGATTGGATTAGTGCCTGGGGGAAACAGGTCCTTCACCATGCGCTCGCTGATGATTGCAACGTGCCGTGAGGTGGACGTGTCCTGCGGGCTGAAGGCGCGGCCGGCGAGAAGGGGGATCTGCATGGTGGCGAAGTATCCATCGCCGATAACGTTGTGTTTAACATTGACGTGTTCATCCGCATTCACGCCGGTGACGCGAATGCCGGTGTTCCAGCTTCCCTGGTTGAACAGGAAGGAGGCGAAGCTCGCGGCCTTTACGCCGGGCAGCGAGCTAACATGCTGTTCGATCTGCTGGAACAGGGCGACCATGCGCGGGTCGCTGGCCTTCAGCCCGGTAACGGCGGAGTCGATTTGGAGGAGGAGCACGCCTTCGCGATTGAAGCCGGTATCGACGTTGTTGAGGTTCACGAGGCTGCGGACGAACAGGAGTGCGCCAACCATCAGCACAAGCGAGACGGCAACCTGAGTGACGATGAGTGCCTTGCCCAGAGGACTTCTTGCGGTACCGCTCGATGGTCCGCGGCCATCCTTCAGCGCATCGGTTAGCTCGACGCTTGTTCCACGCACAGCGGGGACGATGCCAAAGACTACGGATGTGGCGACTGTGACGGCGAGGGTGAAGAGCAGCAGCCGCATATTGGTGGAGACGTCGAGGGGAATCATCTCTGCTCCGCCGGAGATCATGCGAAGCAACAGGCGGTCGGCGAGGGCCGCGAGACCAACGCCGAGCAACCCGCCGGCAAATGCGAGCAGCAGGCTTTCGGTAAGAAGTTGCCGCACGATACGTATGCGGCGAGCACCAAGTGCCTGGCGTACGGCAAGCTCTCGCGCCCTTGCGGTCGAGCGGGCTAGCAGCAGGTTTGCGATATTGGCGCAGGCGATCAGAAGCACAAGAACGGTGACGCCCATCAGGATCTTCAGCGGCTCAGAGAACTCGTGGCGCAGAGAAGAAAGGCCGGCTGCCAGGGGAGTGAGTACGACGTGAGCCTTGCTGAGATTGGCGGCATTCCTGGGGCTCAGATCTGCATCGGGAAAGGCGCGAACAATCTGCTGGTAGAGCACGTTGACGTTTGCGGTCGCCTGCTCAGGAGAGAAGCCGGGCTTCAGCCTTCCCATGATGTGCATCGACTGGAAGAAGTTATCCTTGTACCCGCTCCAGTCAAACGGCATGGAATTCATCATCGACATCGGGACCCAGATATCGGGCGCTTCGCCGACTTTGGTCCCGAAGAACTCCGGCGGGGCGACGCCGACGATGTCGTACGTCGTTGTGCCCAGCTTGATTTTTCTGTTGAGCACAGCGGGATCGCTTGCGAAGCCGCGCTTCCACCAGGCGTAGCTGATCATGGCGACAGGATGGTCGCCTTCGGAGTTGTCGTCGTCACCGGTGAGCGCACGGCCCATCACAGGCTGGACGCCGAGCGTGGGGAAGTAGGTGCCGGAGACGAGCTGCGCGTACATCATTTCGGTTTCATCGCGGCCATCGATTGTGCCATGAACCTTGCTCCTCATGCTGAAGATCGCGGCGACGTGGGAGAAGACGGCATTCTTCTGCTGAAGCTGGCGATAGAAGGGATAGGAGTACAGCGTGGTCGAACCGAACCTGTCGGTGATGCCCTGCTCATCTCCTTCGCCCAGAAGAACCAGGTGCGCAGGGTCTTTGACCGGAAGCGAACGGAGCATGACAGCGTCGAGAAAGCTGAAGATGGCTGTGTTCGCGCCGATGCCAAGGGCAAGCGAGAGCAGGGCGACGAGGGTCAACGCCGGACTGCGGAACATGGAGCGCACGCCATAGCGCACATCCTGAAGAAAGCCTTCGAGCCAGCTCCAACCCCATGTCTTGTAGCTGGTCTCTTTCATCGAGGTTTTGTTTCCGAAGCTGCGATGGGCAGCGCGCCGAGCGGCCGTGGGGGAGAGGCCTGCTTCAAGATGCTTTTGCTGGCGCAACTCCAGATGAAGCTGCATCTCTTCATCGAGGTCGTTCTGAAACCTACCGCCCTTGAAGAGCATCTTGAGGCGGCGGACAGCTTCGTCGAAGAACATGGCGCGACTCCTTTCAGGCGGTCTGGATGACGCGATTGATTGCGCCGAAGACACGCTCGAACTGCGAGAGCTCGATCGTGAGTTGCTTGCGTCCTACGGAGGTAAGGCTGTAGTAGCGCGCGCGGCGATTGCCCGAGGTAACACCCCACTCCGCCGTAACCCAGCCTTTGATCAGCATGCGCTGTAACGCTGGGTACAGCGAGCCTTCTTCCACCTGAAGAATGTCCTCGGAACTCTGCTGGATGGAATCTACCATCTCGTAGCCATGCAGCGGGCCATAAAGCGAGAGGGTCTTCAGAATAAGCAAGTAGAGCGTTCCCGGCGGAATCTCGTCGCGTCTCATCAGCGGCACCTCAACCTCTAATCCTGCATAGTTTGCCTATGCCAGCAAACAATAACTGCCCTAGACAGACTATGTCAACTAGCGGTCAAAATTATCTCGTCGATCCCGATCAGTACCGGGAGTCGGCTAATGGGGAGGAGTGGATATTTCTGAGTGACGGGCAACTCTGACGTTATCGAATTGGGTAAGAGTTGCCGACCAACTGGGAGTAAAGGGCGAGCATAAGCGTTTGGAGGTGCCGATGCGACACTCACAATAGGTAGTATGCCTCTCCGCTCCGGGAACAGTCGCCGAATGCAGTGCGGGTCATGAGGTGAAGTGAAGGATGTCGTGATGCGTGTTTTCGATTCCCCAGGCACAGATCAAGCGCTGGGCCACAGCAAAAAAGCTGCAAACATGTTGGGATTTCTGGTCCGCCGACGGCCTCTACCAGCGAGTGGGGTGGATTTGATAATGAAATTTTCAGACGAATGTATTAAGATTTCGTATCGTTTTACCGTAACAACTCCTGTTGATCGACAATTTCGTGGACCTGAAGATCAGCCTGAAAGCTGGTGCTCACTTGCCCTGAGA
>JAOAPF010000458.1 GCA_025462755.1 Edaphobacter sp. | reverse complement strand
TCGGCGCCGAGATCTTCCTGAAAGCTTGCGCCGGGTGTGACCTCAGCCTCGTCCACTTGAAGTTGCTCGACAATAATCTGCTTTACCTTTTCGTCTACTGCTGCCATTTCGTTCTCCTGTTTTGTCTGGAATCAAAGTCCGGATGTCTCGCCGTCGGTTGCGGTCTATAGTCGACACGGCCAACATCAAGCATACTGAGCGCCTTTGTGAGTGTAAAGCAAAGGGCGGGCGGGGTGTTAGCGGCTGGTCGAGAGGGTATTTTACTCGTCGTCGCCGGAGGCGGCGAGAAGAGGGGCGATGCCGGGTAGGTCGTCGAAGTCGATGAGGTTGGAGACGGCGGCTCCGGTCCCCAAATTGGAGGTCGGGCTCGAGACATTTTTTAACGCTTTATTGATGGCGCGGGTGCGAACGCCCAGCTTCTGAATGGTGTTTTGCACGGTGCCCACCTGGTCTTCGACCTTTTGCATAAGGCCGCCGTAGGTCTCGAACTCTTTTTTGGCGGAGGAGAGGACGCGCCAGACCTCGTCGCCTTTTTTCTGGATGGCGAGGGTATGGAAGCCCATCTGAAAGCTGGTGAGGATGGCCATGAAGGTGGATGGGCCAGCGATGGTGACGCGACAGTTGGACTGGATCTCGGACTGGAGGCCTGGGCGGCGGACGACCTCGGCGTAGAGGTTTTCGGTCGGCAGGAACATGATGGCGTGGGGCATGGTGGTGGGCGGGTCGATGTACTTGTCACAGATGCGCTTGCCTTCGGTACGGATGGCGCGCTCGAAGGCGCGGCCAGCAGCGGCGATTTCTTCCGCGGAGCCATGTTCATAGGCGTGTTCGAGGCGCTCCCAGTCTTCTTTGGGAAACTTGGCGTCGATGGCCAGGAGGATATAGGAGTCGGCGCCTTCACCATTGGGGAATTTGAGCGCATATTCGACGGCCTCGAGGGTGTTGGGCTTGATGCGGGCGTTCTTTATGTACTGCTCGGGGGAGAACATCTGCTCGAGCTGTTGGCCGAGTTGGAACTCGCCGACGACGCCACGGGATCTGACGTTGGAGAGGACTTTTTTCAGGTCACCAACACCCGTGGCGAGCTCCTTCATTTCGCCAAGGCCTTTCTGGACTTCGCCGAGGTGGGTGGTTACCTGGCCGAAGGATTCAGTGAGGCGGGTCTGCAGTGTGGCGTGGAGTTTTTCGTCTACGGTTACGCGCATCTGTTCGAGCTTGGCGGCGTTGTCCTCGTTGAGCTTGGTGAGGCGGTCTTCGACGGTGAAGCGGAGTTTTTCCTGTTGAGTGTTCGCTTCGCCGGAGAGCTCGTTGAGGCGGCTGTGGAGGGCTTCGCGGGCCTCGAGCTGGTTGCGGTTGACCTCGGCGATGAAATAGGAGAGACGTTGCGCGATGGAGTCGAGATTCTGCTGGACGGCGGTGCGGAGGATCTCGTCGGAAGCTTTGTTATCTGAGCGGAAGCCGTTTAGACCGGTGTTGAGGAGGTTGCTGAGCTCGGCGATGTTGTTGGTGATCTCGCTGCGGAGGTTGGTGAAGGCGGTGGCTGCGGACTCGCGGGTGCGGCTGGCCTCGGCCGCGTTGTCGGTGCGGAGTTGGGCGAGTTCGTTACGGAGATGGTGGTCGAGCGCCTCGGACCGGGCATCGAGACGGGCGAGCTGCGTGGGAAGTGTGTCGGCGAGCTGGACAAGTCGGGGATCCTGCTGGGGGGCAGGGGGTTTGCGCACGAGAAGGAAGACGGCGGCGAAGAGTATGACGATTTGCAGGATCAGGATAACGGCTAACATTTCGACTTTCCTTCGCCCTCAGGATAGCACCCGGTTGCTGTGAATTTCTATTTCGATCGGGGCGTTGAAGATGCCGGCGAATCGTCGGTCAGAATCCTGAACTCGTTCGAGCCTGGGGCGGCATCCAAGGAACTCAGGGAAACGAACTTCAGTTCAACGGTGGAGGATGTGATGGCAAAGGCGGGTAAAGATCAGGATTTTGATGAAGTTTTGAGCAAGATTGGGCCGGATGCTACGGCGACGTTTGATAACTCGCCCAGCAATCCGACGGAGCATGCCAGCAGTGAGGCGACCGATGCAGCGACGACTGTGAATGGGAGGGACGCGGAACTCGAAGAAGAAGATGATGACCTTGCTGCGTTGGAGGAAGACGACGAGTTGGATGAGGAGGAGGATGTTGAGGACGAGGCTGGTGTTTAGTTAGAGGCCGGGAGTGGACTACCGCGACGGCCACTGCCAGGTTGGGCGGTTGAAGAGAGTCGCGTCGGAGAGGATGGTTTCGCCGAAGGCTTTTTCCAGATGCAGTTGCCTGCAGCGTGGTGCTTCGGTGAGGGATTCGATCAATATGCGCGCGTGGGAGACGACGATGAGTTGACTCTGCTCGGAAGCGGCAATGATCAGACGGGCGAGGGCGGGCAGAAGGTCGGGGTGGAGGCTGGTCTCGGGTTCGTTCAACACCATGAGTTCCGGGGGACGGGGTGTGAGGAGGGCGGCTGTCCATAGGAGGAAGCGTAAGGTGCCGTCGGATAATTCGGCGGCCGACAACGGACGCAGCAGGCCGTGCTGCTGGAGTTTGAGGTCGAAACGGCCATTCTGTACCTCGACGTGAACGTGGCTTTTGGGGAAGGCGTCGTCGATTGTGCGTCTGAGGGCTTCGTCGTCGCCGATTTCTAGAATGGTTTGCAGTGCGGCGGGGAGGTCGGTTCCGTCGTTGTTCAGTACGGGGGTAAAGGTGCCTATCTGCGGGAGGCGCACGGGGGAGGCGATGTCGGTGCGGAATCCGTCGTAAAACCGCCAGCCTCGGATCGATTCGCGTACGGCGAGCATTTCAGGAGCGCGTTGCGGGTCGGCGATGCTGGTCAGCATGCTGTCGGCAGCGCTGAGGTTTTGGGTGAGTATGACGGGCTCTTCGTCGCGTTCTGCGGGCAGGTGGACAAAATTGTTGTGGCGGTCGACGAGTGCAGCGGCTCTTCGATACTTTCCGCCGTGCCAGATACATTCGCGTTTGATCGCGGGATCGAGGTTGAAGAGTGTGGTTGGCGGAGGTGGCGGGGGATAGCCGAGATCGATGCTGTAGGCGTAGGTCTCGCCGGAGAAGCCGAGCTTCAGACTGACGGGTTTGTGCGGGGCCGTTCCTTGGACTGGGTGATCGCCTTGGCGAACGGAGCGCGCGATCGTTTCCGGTCCAGCCCACAGGGTGGAGGGTAGTCCGCCCTCGCGGGCGAGGGATGCGACGACAGAGTTTTGTGCAGCGTCACCGAGTAGGCGCAGCGCTCGATAGAGGCTGGATTTTCCGCTGCCATTGGCGCCGGTAACGAGATTGAGTTGGCCCAGTGGAAGTACGAGATCGCGTAGAGAGCGATAACCGGAGATCGCCAAGGTTTCGATCATGGAAGAAGGATATGGCAGGAACTCAAACTGATCGACAACCAATCTGTTGAAATGGTTGTGGAGGGCACTGCGATGCCGATTGCGAACTATAGTGTGCTGGCTGGGAGGCCGACGGCGGGGAAGGTTGTCAGTGGGGCAAGTGCGCATTATCAGATCACGATGCAGGCGGCGGGTGGGCCGTTTACGGTGGCGGTAAATATTCAGTCGGTGGATGGGTCGGAGGTGCTGTATGCGATTGAAGAAGGGTTTACGCCGCCGGATCTTGCGGGGTTAATGGCGCTGCCGATGGGGATGACGAAGTTGCAGAGTGCGCCGGATGGGCTGGCTCTGGATTATGTGCGGAGTACGGTGGGTGGGAGCCCGATGATTACGAAGGCGCAGATGACGCTGCTGCCGAAGTTTAATGCGAAGGCGAAGGGCGGAAGCGCGGAGGAGCAGATGATTCAGCGGGCGCGGGCGAAGGCGCTGGAGAATGCTGTGGTGACTCTGCTGAATATGACGATTGCGGATAAGGAGGGCGTGATCTATGCGTTCGGGAGCGCGTTTTCCGATAAGGGGAGGGTGGATGGGATTCACGATATTCATATGAACCAGGGGAATCCGAAGGGCAATCATGGTGGGGATAATGGGGCTTGGCAGGATGGGGCGTTGTTCATTCATCTGCCGGCGAAGGGCACTTGGACGGCGGTGTTTATTGCGTTTCAGACGGAGAGCTGGACGACGGATTCGGCGGGGAATCCGGTTTAGTTGTTTGTTCGATGAGGTGTGTCCTGCCGGACGGGCCCGCTGCGCGCGTGGCGGCCACTTCCTGGCGTGCATACCTTGTCGGGGCGGGACGACGTGTGGGGGTTCTCCCGTTGGTCGAAACGAACGATTGGGCGCCCTCCGGGCTGGCTTTCTAGCGCGTGGCGAGGATGCGATCGCCGATGGCAGCGGCTTCGACGGCGGGACGGACGTCGTGGGTGCGGAGGATGTGGGCGCCAGCCAGGATCGCGGCTACATTGGCGGCGGTGGTGGCTTGGAGGCGGTCTTCCATGGAGGGTGTGGCTCCATTGAGCAGGACGGCGAGGGACGGGTGTTGGGTGAGGGTGTGGGCGAGGAAGCCCTTCCGTGAGACGCCTGCGACGAGGGGCAGGTGGAATCTGTGGAGTTGGTCGAAGTGGGCGAGGAGAGGGTAGTTTTCGTCGAGGCGTTTGCCGAAGCCGAAGCCGGGGTCGAGGACGATTTTGTCGCGTGGAATGCCGGCGGCGGTGGCGGCTTTGATGCGATCGGCTAGTTCGGTCAGGACGAGGGGGAGAACTTCGTCCGGCGGGAGTGGCGGGAGCGTGGGCCAGTCCTGGGGGCGGCCTCGGGTGTGCATGAGGATGGTGCCGCAGTGGAGTTCGGCGCAGGTGGTGGACATGTCGGGGTCCCAGAGATGGCCGCTGACGTCGTTGACGATCTCGGCTCCGGCTTCGACGGCGCGGCGGGCGGTGGAGGCGTGGAAGGTGTCGATCGAGAGGATGGTTTTCGGGCGGTGTTCGAGGATGGATTGGATGACAGGGAGGATGCGGGATTGTTCTTCTTCGAGGGTGAGGGGAGTGGCGTTGGGGCGGGTGGATTCGCCGCCTACGTCGAGGACGTCGGCTCCTTCGTCGAGTAGCTTGAGGGCCCGGGCGAGGGCGCGTTCGGGGGCGTGCTGGGGGGAGTAGAAGTGGCCGCCGTCGGAGAACGAGTCGGGTGTGACGTTGAGGATGCCCATGATGAGGGTTCGCTGTCCCAGAGCGAGAGTGCGGGTTCGCAGGCTCCAGTTGAAGCGGGGACGAGTGACGAAGGGCATGGAAGATCAGTGTAGGACAGTTGCAGGCTGCGCGATTGTAGCGGGAATGTCGCGGCTACTTCTTCGCTTCGCCTTGAGCTGCCGGAGGTGGGGCCGCTGGCGGTTGAGCTGCGGACATGCCGCCTAAGATCTGCCATCCGGTGGGGGTCCTGAGCCAGGTGTGGGTGATGCGGCTGGTCTCCGGTTCGCCGTGACCGTTCTTATCTTCCCAGGTGGCGGTGAGCCAGTAGTAGGTCACGACGAGGCCGCCGGTTGCGTGGCTTGCTGCCGGCCGCAGCGAATAGGACCGAAGGCGCAGACCCTTGGCGGTGTATTGATCGATCCAGTCGACTATGTGGTCCTTCTGCTGCGGGGCGGGACTGACGTAAGGCCAGCCGAGGAACTCCGGGTGCCAGAGCGCTCGATAGCTGACGAGGTCGTGTGTCTTCACATCGTTCCAATAGGATTGTTCCAGCTTCCAGACGGCGGCCTCGTCGGGAGACTCCTGGGCGAAGGCGATGCTGGCACAAAGCGTCAAAAGCAGGACGATACATGTTCGTTGCATCTTCAAGATGGCTTCCTCTGATACTTGCTTGAGATCGAGTGGTTTGATTGCTGGGCTCTCGGTCAGGAAACTATACGCTTCTTTCGCGCATCGATAGTGATCGCGATTGATTGGGGAGACGAATTGGCTGGGGGAGGATGCTAGACTGCGCGCATGCTGAGGATTCATGCTGGCGGTGCAGTGGTTTGGGTTCTGTGTGCGGCAGGGCTGGTGCAGCCCGTGTTCGCACAGGGCAAGAACGTTGGTTGCAATGGCGCGGTGGTGGTGAAGGCGGCGAGGAGCGGGCCTTGCACGAAGCTGGCGCGAACGATCGCGGGGTTGCTCGAGGCGCCGGAGGTTTCACGAGACCACTGGGGGATTGCGGTGACAGCGATGGATGGGGCTCCGATTTATTTGTTGAATGAGGGTCAGCTGTTTCAGCCGGCGAGCAATGCGAAGTTGTATACGACGGCGGCGGCGATGGCGCTGCTGGGACCAGGGACTACGTTTGAGACAAAGATTGTGGCGAAGGGTGTGTTTGGCGGGGTGGAGAGCCTGAAGGGTGATCTGGTGCTGGTGGGAGCTGGAGATGCGAATCTTTCGGGGAGGGAGATTCCTTACGTTGCTCCGGCTTTGAGGCCGAAGCCTGCGCCGGGTGATGCTGCGGTGCCGGAGGTGAATCCGCTGCGGTATCTGGAGGCGATGGCGGACCAGGTGGTGGCGACGGGTCTGAAGGTGGTGAATGGCGATGTGGTGGGGGATGACACGCTGTTTCCGTGGGAGCCGTATCCGCAGGACTGGTCGATCGATGACACGGTGTGGGGATATGGAGCGCCGGTGTCGGCGCTGACGATTAATGACAACCAGATCAAGGT
>JAOAPF010000457.1 GCA_025462755.1 Edaphobacter sp. | reverse complement strand
TGGCGCGTGAAGTTCTGGAGTGCGAAGGCCGGCAACTGGGATACCTCGTCCGCCTGCTCATCCGCCGCATGCGCAGCACGCCAGGAAGCGAGTTCTTCGTGCCATCACTTGCCTTCGCCGGTTCCATTATGGAGAACGTGCAGCAAGTGCGCGATGCTCTGATTGCCGACGTGCATAGCGAGTTTCCGCAGACGGACGCGATGCCGGGCGTTGTGGATCCCATAGAGGGAGCACTTCTCCGAGCCCGCGAAGTGGGCTCTCCAGTCAGTGCTTAGTTCCACCGATCCGGTCGACAAGAGGCACGCACGGTATTCCTGTGCACCGCGCTTCACAGAAGCCGATCCTCGGTAGCTATATCGCCTTCGCACTTCAGGATTGAGCTTCAGCGCACAAGCGATCCATGCACCATGGCGGACATGCGGCGTACGTCGTCCGGGTTCACCGTGCCTGGCGAAGGAGCCCACAACGCGTCTCCTCTAAATTCGCCTGTGCCAACACGCAACGACCCGTGCAGGTCCAGGCCCGGAATCTTCAGCAACGATACCGCATTTGCCAGCGCCACGCCACCGCCCGCCGCCACGCGGATCCGTCCTGCGGCGTGAGCGCACATTCTCTCCAGCGAAGTGCGGCCCTCCATAACCGTAGGCTCACCACCAGAGGTCAACACGCGGTTACAACCCAGCCCGATCACCGTTTCCAGCGATTTCGTTAGATCGCGCGTGCGATCTAACGCGCGATGGAACGTCACAGGCAGTCCGGACGCTAGTTCCACCAACTGCGCCAGATGTTCTGCGTCTATCACGCCTCCTGCAGTCAGCAATCCCACCACTAGGCCAGCAGCGCCAAGTCCAACCGCATCTTCCACGTCATCACACATGGCGCGAAACTCGTTCTCTGTGAAGACAAAGTCTCCGCTGCGAGGCCGGATCAGCACATGCACAGGCGTCTTCACGGTCGACAGCGCAGCCTTGAGGAATCCACGACTGGGCGAAACCCCACCCTCGCTCAGGGCCGCACACAACTCAATGCGGTCTGCGCCGCCAAGTTCCGCCGCTTCGCAGGCCTGTAGCGTCTCCGCACATAGCTCAAACTCACGTTGCATAGGCCGCCTACTCTTCGAGTACAGTCTCGCTCTGATTACGAGGATGGTCCATGCGACGTCGCTGAATCGCCACACACTAGGCGAAGATCCGCAGCGTAATCACCTCGCAAATGGCCAGCGAGCCATCGCCACCTTCGTCCACGGCAAGGGTATGGTGGACGATCTGCTTTAGCATAACAGCGTGTTCTCCAATTAGAAGACGATCGAAGATCTCGCGCGACGAGAGATGCAAGCGAATCGTGCGACTAATCTAAACGACGAGGTGGTCAAGAGGATCAGGAGCTTCGGTGACTCGACTAGGCAGACTCCGGTAGCACAGCTATTTCACCGGATGACGTGTGCACTGAACCCAGCCCGAATGCGGCGACCAAAAAGTATGGAAGGCATTCCTTGGCTGGATCAGGGAAACCGATTCTGATGGGACTCCGAAGGCGGTCTACTTACGGCCGTTCTTGGGAGTGCGGCACCAACTTTTGACCTGCGCCTCTGAAAACAAACCATGGAAATGACAGAGTATGGAAAGGGTGGAAAGCCATAACGCCGGCTTCCCACCTTCCCACACTCTTTGGAAATCCCTTCGGGATTCCCACATTACCACGGCCACTACGACCAGATATGTATTTAGAAGCAACCTCAACCTGAACCCTCAACTCCGCAAGGGACTTGTAACGGATGTGTCCGGTCCAAAGTGTAACGGATGTCCCGGTACACTCACCCCCTCCACGTCTTTTTGTAAGCTCTACGCGCACGAATTCACACACCGCGCCTTTTTCTTTCATCAGGGCAGTTGCTTTTGTCTTAGGTTCCCATCGGGTCGGGAACCGGGCGGCGTTCAGCGACAGTCGCTCAAACTTCCATACCCACACAGCCAACAATCCGACTACGAAAAGGAGCAGAAGGGCCCGAAATGAACGTCTCTGGATCGAACGCCCTCACTCCGAAGAGGAGTCTGGATAAGGCGGGCGAAGGCGAGACTAAACGCCGTAGTCAGGCGAGAAGCAGCCAGACGCGCGTTTGCAAACCCCTCCCCGCTTTTAACGACCATCTAAACGACCCATGCGAGTGTCCCAGCAACACTGGACCTTCGGCGAGTTTCGGCACGTGCCGGCGGATCTGACTCTAGCTCGGGCGGCCGAGATGCTGCAGGCGCCCCAAAGCAGCGCGTTGCTGAGCCCGCCAACGCCGCAGCCCCGAAGCGCGCCTTGGCTAGAGCGGTGAGCATTGTGAAGCTCAGCTTCCCTGGAACGTGGCGCACGCTGGTGTACCTGTTCGCGCTGTGCGGGACAGCTCTCCTCGTTCATTTAGTGCGCAGCGTCGGAACCGCAAAGATTCTGCGCTCTATCCAGCAGATCGGGTGGGGGATGCTCGCCGTCGTTGCGGTTGGCGGATGCACGTTTGTGGTGCGCAGTCTGGCCTGGCGCTACACCCTGGGACGTGAATATCGCCATTTGCCGGCGCAGACGCTGTTTCGTGTGTATGTGGCGGGTGAGGCGATGGGGCTTCTCTTTTTCGGCGGTCTGGCGGTGGCCGACACTACCCGCGTGCTGATGCTTCGCGGCGCCGTTCCAATGCCAAGTCTGTGCGACGCCGTTGATTTGGGCATTCTGACAAGCCTATTCCAGCAGAGTCGCGGGCCGAGGCGTTAGTGAGGTCGATCAACCCTCGCTCAATGAAGCGCTTCCGGCGGCATGACAAACCGAGCGATGGGTTGACTCACGTCACGAGCAATCGTTTTGTGGCTGGCTTTATGCTGTCGGGAACAATATGGGAACATTCTCGATTCAGTATTTTCAGTAGCTTACAAGGAAGCAGTATGAATTAGCCTCGGAGAATTACAGCTGTATTCTACGCTAACTTGTTGATTCTAAGTGATGGCCAGAGACGGGATCGAACCGCCGACGCCGGCCTTTTCAGGGCTGCCGGACAATTCAGCTAAGTGGCCCGGAATCAGCGGATGTATTTGAAAATAAAACTTTTGTGCCGAGACCATTTTAGGATGGCTTGGGGCAAATTAGGCTGATTTGGGATGCGCATTGTTCGCGTATTGTTCGCGTATTGTTCGCGCCTCCAGAAGGCTTGCTCTTTCTTTAATTGCGTGACTGCGATGGGGAACTTCTCTGCCTTCCGCTTTGGCGTGGCCCACAATCCGAATTGGACGGGACTCCAATCCGGATTAGACGCTACAATAATCCGAGATGGCCGACCCCGATTTCAAGCTATGACGGAACGAAGGTCGTCCCCTTCGGGGACCGCCTTTTCGCTGCTCCTATGTCTTGCCTATGGACTTGACCCTCTCCATGCCATGGAACGACGGTATAGGTATTTTGTTGACGGTAAAGGACTTATGAGTCGGTACAGTCGGCCAAAACGGCCCGATCGCCGCTAAATGCTACCAATTTGCTACCAAAATCCCAACCGAGCAGGGACGGGCTGTCCCGTGGGGGAGCAGCCCAAAACTCTTCCAGTACGTCCTTGGCAATAACGCAATAGGCTGTTGCACTATTGCCGCATCTTCTCATGAGTTCTAAATCGCAATGTCAGCTCGATGCTGAGGTTTGAATTGTGGCTCTTTTGTGCGTTCAAGACGCACGCTTATCAACTCAAATGAACCCCATATTTTGAGTTTGCAGATGCACGGCTGTATGCCGGTCGATTTGTATTTGCAAGAAAAAAGTGATATTTTTTCTTGCAGATCGGGTGACTCGGTATGAGACAAACATTTGAAGATAAGGCGTTATATCGCATTCGAGGGACAGGGGGAGGGTGGGCATTCTCACCCCGAGACTTCCTGGATCTCGGAGGCCGTTCGACCGTCGACTCTGCACTTCACCGGCTGGAGAAGCGCGGAGAGATTCGCCGCGTCATTCGCGGCATCTACGACTATCCTCGTTTCAGCAAGCTCCTCGATCAGAGCCTAAGTCCCGACATCGACCAGGTAGCGAGAGCCTTAGCGCGGAAGTTTCGCTGGCGCATTCAGCCCAGCGGTGCCACTGCCTTGAATTTTCTCGGGCTTTCCACCCAAGTTCCTGCCCGCGCCGTCTATCTCTCGGATGGCCCTGATCGGGTCTATCAGATCGGCAATACTACCTTGGCTTTCGAGCATACGGCATTGAAGGAGTCCGGCATCAAGCTCAAGGAAAGTGGCCTGATCGTTCAGGCGCTCAAGTCGCTTGGACAGGAACGGATTACCCCCGAGATCATCTCGAAGATCCGGGCATGGCTACCGGAATCGTTACGCACTAAAGTCCTAGCCGATACCAAGACTGCGACTGGCTGGGTGTACAGCGCCATACAGCAGATCGTTCAAGAGGGTGTTCATGGATAAGATTGCTGCTGGACCGGCCTCGGACAGGCGGGATTTATTCCAAGAGTCGGCGAGCCGGCTCGGCATGAATCCCGCCATTGTCGAGAAGGATTTCTGGGTCTGCTGGATTCTTAGACTCCTCTTTGCGGAACCGACATTGAAGGATCAGATGGTCTTCAAAGGCGGTACAAGTCTATCCAAGGTCTTCGGGCTGATTGACCGCTTCTCGGAAGACATTGACTTGGTCCTCGACTGGCGTCTTCTTGGCTACCACCAAGAGGGAGCGCAAGTCACCGAACGATCCTTCATCAGGAAGCCCATCGCCCCGGCGCGGTACTCGCGGCATTACTACGATCTCTACAAGCTGAGCGAAAGCCCGATCAGAAGTGCTGCGCTTGCCAACCTCACCTTGCTGAGATCAGTCGTCGAATTCAAAGAGCGGTTCTACTACTCTTCCTGGGCACGTTATGACTTGGCCATTCCCGGCTCATTCCGGTTGAGTCCTCCCGATGGTCAACTCCCCGCGCTCGAACGGGGCTATATACATCGTCGGCTACCTGAGCTACCACCATCACAAGGACATGAAGATTGCTCGCGAGATCATGAACCCCGCACTCAACCGCGAACGATCGGCTACGGGCCTCTATCTAGGGGCACCCTCTCTCCCTGCCGATAAATAGTCCGTAAAGATCGGGATTTCAGTTTCCTCTTTGTTTGACGGAATCGAATGAGAGCTAAGGAAAGCTCAGAAGGATCTATATGAGTGTGGCGATGTCAGTTGTACACCGTATCCAACCTATTCGCTCCCAGCAACTGGCGCTCAAGTTTGACAATTCGGGCGCTCGGAAGCTCTTCGTAATGCGTACTGGCAGGGACGCCCAGGCGCGGCGTGACGCCGAAGTGCAGGACATGTTTCTGAGCGCTGTGCAGTTCGAAGAAAGCCCAGCGACGATTCCGCAGGCCATGAAGATCTATCAGGCGATCCTTGCGATGCAACCCGAGCACGCACCTGCTCTGATCAACCTCGGGACAATCCACTACAACCTAAGCCAGTACCAGCAGGCCGAACAGTACTACCGGAAGGCGACGGTCGCCGACCCTGAGTATGCGCTCGCGTTCTATGACCTCGGCAATGTGCTCGATGAGATGCAGCGTCTGACCGAAGCGACTGAGGCCTTCCAGAAGGCTGTAGCGTTGTACCCGCAATATGCTGACGCTCACTACAACCTGGCGCGGTCGTATGAACGCCAAGGTCAGCCGCGACGTGCCTTGAGGCATTGGCTCAAGTACGTGCGGCTCGACCCCACCGGCTCATCGGCGAACTACGCAAAGGAGCGGTCCCGCAAAATCCTCAGTACGGAGAAGCTGTCGATTGTCAGCCGGCGAGGGCAGTTGGTGAAGTCAGCCGGATTCGGCAAGCTAGCCCGCCGGATCGTCCCGCTCAAAAGGAGGAGTGCCAAAAGAATCCAAGTCTGCATCGGACATAATCCAATGAGACTCATTACGTTTCAAGACATCTCGGCTGCTACATCCTCCTGCGCTCATCCTGCTGTTGGGCGCCTTCGCTCATGCATCGACGCCCACTCGAAAATTCGAAGCTGGCAAGAAAACCAAGGTCACTGGAACCATTGTCTCCCGCAGCGGAGACCTGGTGAGAGTACGTCGGCAGTCGTCAACATCGCGGACTTGACAGAAAAACGGCCGGGACGATTACGTCCCAGCTGGATAAATAATACAAATAAATTCGTGGATAAGTACGAAGTACGAATGGACTCGTATATGGTCGGGCGCTTGAGATATATATATATCTTCACGCGGCGTTTAGGATCTTATTGAGATTCTTTTCTTAGACAAGGTCCGGATCGACAAGCACAAGCCGTCCAACACCCAAGCGCGCGAGTTGCTCAATCACCGGGCTTCAGGTTCCGGGAACACCCCACAACGGCTACAGCCATTTCCCGCAATTCCTCGTAGTTCCTGATCCAAAGTGTTGTGCGTGTCCTGTGCATCATTTACCTGGTCGATTGAGGGCAATAATGAAAACTGATCCAGGAGAAATGGTGTCCCTTTTCTACTGCAAAAAACTGCGCGGCCGAAATGGAGCCTTCCATATCTTGCCTCCGGCCAAGATGATGTCTACCACGGTCAGGTCATAGGTAATTGGGCGATAAAACTTCTCCTCGCTCTCCTTTACCAATGCCCTCGATTTGATTTCTTCCCCGCTCAGGAGTCCGTTTCTCTGATCTGTCATATGTCACCATTTTCGCAGAGTTGTCACGTCACCAAGCCTCGATGCTTAATCCCATTTTTTTGCACACGCTACTGGCATCACTCCGTGTCACAGATCAGTGGTATGGACCAAGTCGTCTATGATCCTGGACGTGAGGGTTTCGTCGCGATGATCGGATGATTCGCGCCACAGCGCAAGCACGTTTGCGAGCATGGGGCGGCGGTAAGGGCTGGGGTAAAGCTTGGTCAGAATAGACCTCGTCTCTATAAGGTTGGGAAGTTGATTTCCTGGGAACTAGGGTGCCCTGTTACAGATATGGTATGGCGCGGCTGTTCGGTATTCACAGGTTCATCGACGCGTTTGACGCGATATCCTGCTTGGCCGATAGAGTAGTCGATGACGCGCCCGCCGATTGTCTTGTGCCCGGTGCGCGCCGTTGCCCAAAACCCAGCCAAGTCGGGGATCGGGCAGGCGGGCGAGGTTCATCATCGGGCGACAGCCATTCAGCCGGGCGGAGGTGTATGTGGCGCAGGACCAGTTCGCTCGCGATAAGCGCCAAGACCACGGCGACAACAACGTGGAGCGCACGTAAGGGCGTTCGCGGGCGAAGCGTGCAGCATGCGGCCGCGCAACGAGTGCGAGCAACGCGCCTAGGATTGCCATAGCCAGCCGACCGAATGTTTCCAGCACCACGAACCAATGGCGCGGCAAGAGAAAAGATGGCAAGAAGTGCCTGTCCAGGAACTGTTGATGGCGCCACTCGCGCAGACGAGGAGCGCGGTTCCAATCGATGCGAAGGCGATCTCGGCAATCCCGCGTGCCGCGAAATATCCGAACCGCTGCGGGTCAGCCCGGCCGCACGCCAAGCTGCGCGAAGCGAGCCCGCTCGAGCGGATCGAGTAAGGCAGACATAAGCGCCAACCGTTGCTGCTCCCCCACAAACTCATGAGACAAAGTGTAGTCGCCCATTCACTTCACCCTTCAGGAACATTGCGGCAAGCTGCGCCCGCAGAGACGAGAATGACCTCAAAGGAACTCTCCTCATCTGCGAAGACCATATTTCACGCACCCCATCGATACGGCAGCTTGATTCAGAGAACCGCCAATCCCCCTAGACCGGTGAGCCGCCGGTGAACGCGGTAAACGTTGTTCTCGTAATGCGAAAGTCGTAGCCCAGCTTTTGACTTCGAGGATATTCCACGCTACGGCACGGGTCTCAAGCTGCTTTTATGCTTCTGAAGGATTGTTATTCCCTTCGCGGCAAGCAATACTCACGAACAGAAAGTTGAGAAAGTGGCACAACGTGATCGTGCACCCGGTCGATAGATTGCCCCCTGTGGACTGCGCCCCTGCCGTAGAGCCGGCGGCGTACCTTATAAACCCCTGTGGGCCATCCGGCGGTGTCTCGAGGGCCTTCTAGATTGCCCATCCGGGCTGCGCCGACCATCATACCGCAGCACATATGCTGAGCCGAGTTCGTGATCATCAAACCTTCCACGCCCCGGAGGTCAGTCACCGTCGAGCGAAAACAAAACAACAAATGAATCCTACTCCACGCGCTTCATAAGCGCCACAAAGGATAAATCATGCCACACACCAAGTTACATTATCGCTTCGGCGGCCTGGCTCTGATCACCGTCATCTGCACTGCCATTTCCGGCCTTCAGACCAGCTTCGCACAAGACAGCCCCGTATACATTCAATTCCTGCAACAAAATTCGATGCTCTACCAGGGCCAACAGGAGGCGAGCACTATCTCCGGACAGGGAGTGCAGTGGCGCCACCACTACGAGTCCCCAGAACCGAGCCAACTACTCCAAAAGGCGTCGACGTGGCTCCTCTACTATCCCGCCTCAGTCATCACTAAACCGAATACGGACGTAATCGCCACGTGGGGCGACTCCGCGACATGGGAGGCGTTGCAAAGCGTCGGAATCGAGCTTCAGCACACGGATCCGATCGAGCGCGCGGGCGGAATCTCAGGGACCACTTTCACCCCGACCATCGACGGCTGGTTCGACCGCATCGCGCTGGACTTAGACCCGACATTCGGTACCGAGGACGAGTTCAAGCAGTTCGTCCAAACCGCATCGCAGCACAATGCGACCGTCGGGGGCGATCTGGTGCCTCTGCATACCGGGTTGGGGGCGGATTTCAAGCTCGCCGAGCGTGCGTACCAGGATTACCCCGGCATGTACGATATGGTAGAAATTCCGCAAGAGCTTTGGAATCTGTTGCCCGCCGTTTCCGATCCCGACGGCACTGCCCTAGTCTCGGTTCCAGTAGCCCGGCAGCTCACGACGATGGGCTATATCCCCGGTACCATCCACTCCGCAGACGCAGATCCAGAGGCGAACACCTGGAGCGGTTGGAGTGCCACCCCTGAGATAGTGGGCGTCGACGGCAAATCACGCCGATGGGTTTACCTCCATATCTTCAAACCGGCCCAGCCGACGACAAATTGGCTCGATCCGTCCCTCGCCGCGCAACGCGCTAACTATGGCGACATTGCCCGCAACATCGTCGGTCGCGGCAACATCCTGCTCCGTCTCGACGCCGCACCCTTCACGGCTATCGACCCCGACACCAGCGATAGCATGGCTCAGGATTACCTGCTGCCGCTGTCGGTCGATAACACAAACGATCTGGCGTTCCTGGCACGCAAGCTTGGAGGCTGGACCTATCAGGAGCTGTACACCCCGCTCGAGCAAGTAAAGCAATACACTCAGTACGGCCCGGACATTTCCTATGACTTCTTTACTCGTGCCCAGGTCCTTGTGCCCTTGATAACCCAGGACGCAACATATTTACGGCTCGCGCAGTCCATGCTCCTCCAGGTAGGCGTCTCGCCGGGGACGCTCGTTCATGATCTGCAAAACCATGATGAGATCACGTTTCAACTCATCGACGTCCAATCCCGGCAAACGATGCAGTTGGACGGCCAGACATACAGCGGCCAACAAGTGTATAACGACATACTCAACGCCATGCGCTCGACCGTGGGCGCCCAACCCTACAACAAGCTGTACCGCCCCGCGCAAGACGGTATCGCCACCACATACGCCGGATTCATCGCACCCGCGATCGGCATTACGGACCCATATCACGCCACCGGCGACCAAGTTGCGCAAATCCAAAAGGCACACATCCTCGTCGCAATCGCGAATGCCATGGAGCCGGGTGCGTTCGGGATCTCGGCCTGGGACCTCGTCGGTGCGTTGCCAATTCCAGCAGAATCGGTCCCTGGCAACCTGACTGCAGGCGGTGACTGGCGCTGGATTAACCGTGGCGCTGTAGACCTGATGAACAGCAACCCCAGTGCGACTACGTCGGCAGTTCTTCAGATCCCGAAGGCTCAGACGCTTTACGGTGATCTGCCCACCCAACTCACGAACCCCAACTCGTTCGCCGGCCAGATCAAGCAGATACTAGCGGCTCGCAAGCAGTACAACATTGCAGGCGCGACGATGAATGCGATACCGCCCACCGGCAACAAAGCGGTTGCCGTCTATGCGATGACGCTCTCCAGCGGCGACCTTGCAATTACTGCGTTGAACTACGGGCGTAGTTTTAATTCGGTCCAGGTCGATCTTACCCAGATACCTCCGGGCATTCCGGCGTCACAGGTCGCTGGGGAGTCAGCTCTCGAAATCATCACTAATCAAACCGTAGGAGTGGTAAACAATGCCGGTACGTTGACTGTCAACCTCGACGCGCTAGCTGGGCAAACGATCGTGGTTCACCGTCAAGGAGCGACGCCCACTCCTAGCCCCGCACCCCCTCCAACTCCGGCGCCTCCACCCGTGGGGAGTGTCAGGAGAACCATCTCAATGCAACGCTGACGTTGGGACGTGTTGAACAGTCGTGCAGCGAGGTGCTCCCGTGATCGAACTGAGTAACTCTGGAACGTACAGATCAGACAGGCGTGACGCCGGGCGTGATCCGGGCAGCAGAGCCCCGGGTCACGCCTCTCTATGGAGGTATCTATGAACACTCATTGGAAAAGCTTATTAGCAGCTTGCCTGCTTGTCGTTGCCGGTTCCGGGGCGACCGCCCAGACCGACCCGTATAAGACACCACTGTATTGGAGCACGTATGAATTCAACATTATCCGGCAACATCTTAACGTTTGTTACAACTACATTCCCGAAACTGAATTTCTGGCCAACATCAACTGGGTTAACGCCAACCTGAAAAATCTTGGCTACAACATGATCGAGGTCGATGGATGGGGCGACAGCAAGGTACTGAACCAGAACGGGTATCGCACGACGCACTCGCAGCTCTGGGAGCACGATTATGCTTACTGGTCCGCCTACCTTCAGTCGCAGGGAATGCGCTTAGGTATGTACATGAACCCTCTCTGGGTCCATGTCGATCCGTCGGATACCACGACGAAAGTTGTCGATTCAGACATCAATGTCAGCAGCCTCATTGACAACCCCTCAACTTCCACGTCCCCTCCCCAGAGCACTGGCGATCCGAACTCCCCGAATAATGGTATGCAGAAGTCCGCTAATTCCTGCGGCATCACGGGACAGTCTCCCAACAACACTTCTTTCTCATGGGTGAATGTGGAGAAGCCTGGCGCCGAGCAATACGTGAAGGGATACATCAAGTACTACGCCAATATGGGAGTCAAGTTCATCCGGATCGACTTTCTTGCGTGGTATGAGACCGGGTTCGATCACTACCTCGGCAAGGTGGGAACTGGTCACTCGCACCAGGACTACGTGACTGCCTTGCAGTGGATGCGTGAGGAGTGCGACCAGGACGGCGTGTATCTCAGCATCACCATGGCTAACCTGCAAAACGAGGCAGAAGTGGAACGCCAGTATGCCCACAGTATCCGCGTCGATGAGGACGTCGATTATGGCGAGTGGTATAAGCTCAGCGACAAGAACCGAGGTCAGCGATTCTATAACCTGTGGTCGCAGTATGCGAACGCTATGGACGGATTCGCGTACTGGTCTTACCTCTCCGGCCAAAATAAGGTACGCCTCGATGGCGACTTCATCCGGATGAACACGTATGAAACCGATACAGAGAGGCGAACCGCGATGTCTGCCCACCTTATGGCGGGGGGACTGATAGGCGTCGCCGACCAATACAGTACGATCGGCAACAATCTCTGGGTTTATCAGAACCAGGAGATGCTCGCGCTGAACGCCGATGACTTTGTCGGAAAGCCAGTCACGAACGACCCGACTAATCAGGCAAGCCAGATCTGGACCGGCAAGATGTCGAATCGTGACACGATTCTCGGGCTGTTCAATCGGGAGACTACTCCCGTGACGAGGTCAGTGTCGCTCAGTGATATCGGTGTGTCTGGAACGGTCGGCGTGAGAGACCTCTGGCAACAAGCCGACCTGGGCCCGATGAGTGCCGTGTCGGTGCAACTTCCACCCCACGGGAGTATGGTCCTGAAGCTCAGCAAAGCGGGAAGTACTTGCCAACCGCAGTCCCTCACGTTTAACCAGATCTCCGATTGGACCTACAACAATCCACCGCCCGCGCTTGCGGCAAGCGCCAGCTCAGGCTTGCCGATAACGTTCGAGGTGGCGCTGGGACCGGCGACGGTCCAGCAAAACAAGGTGCAACCTAACGGAGCGCCCGGAACTGTCTACGTGGTGGCGAAGCAGGGTGGAAACAGCTCGACGTGTGCTGCGGTTCCCCAGGTGCAGTCGTTCAAGACCACGGGGCCGCACCAGGACGACATGTTCCTCTTTGGCACGTTCACCAACTGGACACCCATACGCATGCAGCTTGTGGGAGGGGTATGGGTCGCTGACAACGTAACCATTCCAGCGGGGAATCAAGGCCTCAAATTTGCCAACACGAATAACTTTACCGGCACTGACTGGGGGAATGGCCAAGGACTGTCCGGCACCCAAACAGTGACCACCGGCGGCAGGCCTGATACTCAGTTCAGTGTGGCGTGGAACGGATTCTATAAGGTGGCGTTCGATGACGTCACATTACAATACTATATAGAACTGGAGCCGAACACGATTGGAGCCACTACGCCTTGATGGGACGAAATGGGGTGACAGCATACCTATTCACCACGTCATTGGGAGAGGCGGATGGCAGGGTTACTGCAGCAAATCCAGTTGCTCAGCCGCGATAGAGGCTGCGGGATCTCCTTCCCAGAGAGGGGCGAGCAGTAGTTCCGACTCCCCTTTATCCACATCTTTATTTGCTGTCGGGCTGCACTCAAATCTCGGAATTACGCTAATCGACCTCTTTTGCTGCACTCAGCTCCCCGGAGTTCGAAGCTGTTGATGTAGTTTAATTCCGGACGAAAGAATCTGCTGCGGAACGGCGAGGATCGAGAGTGGCCGCGTTCATGTTGATCAAGACTGTGAACGAGGCCTCACCCGCGGACCAGAGCGCTACCCCAAGAAGGGTCAGATCCTTGACGATGAAGTTGCCGAGCGCCGGGTCGAGTTGCGGCGTGGTCACGAGGAAGCTCAGAGTGACCACCAGCGAAGCAGCGACGCTTTAACTGCCGATCGCCGAGATGCGCGGCGAAAAACGACCCGGCGCCATCATTAGAGCCAGCGCGATCTCTACGGCGCCGATGATCTCCAAAGACAATGGCTGTTGTCATAGGTAAAGTCTCCCCATGACAACTTCGCTCATTTTGGCTGGTCCAGCCCCGGAAAACAGGGAAGGAGAGCCCTATGCCCTCACCCCGGCCCAGGCGATCCTGCGCAAACTGGTCCTACACAGCCCTGAGCGTCCGACAGTATGAACGTCGATTCGCAGACGAAATGGGTCTGTCTCCCAAACTCTTCGCTCGAATCACACGATTTCAGATGGCGCTCGATGCAAAGCGCATTTCACCGGGCCGCACCTGGTTGGGTGTAGCCCATGAATTTGGTTACTTCGACCAGATGCACATGATCCGAGACTTCAAGAATCTCGGCGGCGGCGCTCCAAGTCAGTTATCCGAGCAGATCGGGGATCTCAGGCCGTGGTCCCTTGCATCGCCCATGGCTCTCTGCGATCTCTCGGAGCTTCCCCAATGGGTGCGTGTTCGCAAATGACCTTTGATGATTAAGACTTGATAGTCCGAATAGGAGAGACAAGATGTTCGTACTCCTTCAGATTCGTACTGATAGATCGGCTAGCGGCGGCCGATGTCTTCCCCGCGGAACCAGACTGAATGTCAATTGTTGAGAACAGGCGTGGGTGTTGAAAAACTCAAAATCTCAGAAAACCAGTACAAATTTGGAGATAGAAAATGTCTAGGCGACCCCGACAAATCGTTTGTAGGGCATCCTGACGCGACCTAATTTCTGCGGATTTTTGCAAAGCGAGTTTTTCAACAGCCACAGGCCAAGTCACTCGTTGAGCCACTTCACGAGCGCTTCTGGGTTCTGGATGGTCGTCTACTCGTCAATAGCTACGATCGGACTTCGGCCCCCTCCGGACGATGTGGGTCGGCAAAAGGGGTGTAAGGTTCGGATTGCGCGTCAACCGCCCAGAACTCCGAAACCCGGAAATTTCTCTGCCGCATCCATGTGGCTTTCGTCGGTTCTGTATTGGCGGCGATTCGCCCGGAACTACGGAACAACGAACGCACGATTCTACTCGAGCGACTTCGGGTATCCACCATCACAATAGGGATCACGGTGCTTTCGAGCAGGTTCTTAAGGTCATTTCCGAGCAAGCGCAAGGTGGCGTTGTTGCTATTCAACTCGTCGTTAACGGTGTTGAGTTCTTCATTGGTGGCCTGCAGTTCCTCTTTCGAGGTTTCCAACTCCTCGTTGGTGCTTTGCAGTTCCTCATTCGCAGAGAGCATTTCTTCGTTTGCAGACTGATAATCTTCGCGGAGCGCTTCTTGTGCTCCCAGGTGTTCCTTGAGCAGCGCGCGCGGCTTGCAATTCACGCTTCTGCTCAAGAAGCGCTCGCCGAGCAAGATCGCTTGCCTTCAAAGGTAGTCGCTGACTCGATTTGTCATGCGTCACAATCAGAGGCGCTGCGTCCTCAAAGAGGATGAGATAACACCGCCCCATTCCGGAAGCTGGTTCCTCCATAGGAATAACGGACAAATGCACTTCACGCTTTTTGTTGTTGTATTCAAAAGCGACGTTCTTCTTCTTGACTGGAGCCGCTTTTTTCCTGGCCGAAGCGATGACGGTGCGCAGAGCAATGGCCAACTCTTCACGGCCATATTCAGTATGTTGAGATTCGCGCGTCCGGCCGCGGGTTCCAGATAAGGACTGGTTCGCCCGCGAAACTGGAGGATTTCCAGAGTGTCGTTGACGATCACGCCTGGCGGGGCGCACTCCTTCAGTGCTATTCGATCTGCGAGTTGCTGCAACGCTGCTTCGTTCTGGCTGGCGCGGCTAATGGGCTGCGCCTTCATTACTGGCAATGCTGTCGCGTGGATGGGAGTCCGGCTTGTCTTGAACATGCGCTGTTGATGGTGATTTCCAGTCTTTTTGGAATAAATCTTGCTCTTCTTGTTCAGCGGCGTGAACATCTGTGGATAAGAGGCTGCGCTTTCAGCATTTCCCAGCAGCAGAAAGCCAGATGGATTCAAAGCGTAGTGCAAGGTCGAGATGATCCGTTCCTGCAATTCCGGCTGAACGTAGATTAGGAAATTCCGGCAGGAGATCAGATCGAGGTTTGAGAAGGGTGGGTCCTTGGTGACATCCTGACGCGCAAAGACACATAGATCTCGGATCGCCTTGTTGACCCGATATCCGCTTGCCACTTTCGCGAAAAACCTTGCGGAGCGCTCCGCCGAGACGTTCTTCATAGCGCTGTCGGAGTAGATGCCGGAGCGCGCTTTCGCAATCCCCTTCTCATTGCATGGATGAGTGCTCTAGAAGCCGGGGTGCCTCGCAACGTATTGATCCGTTGCGAGGGCCAACAAGCTGGCTCGGATCACATGGGCCATGTTGTCGAGTGGCTGAGTTCTATCCGGGATAAGGCAGCGTAGCGAAGCTCAGATCGGCAAAAACAACATGAACACAGAACCATTACGTCCTGCTGCATTATTGCTTCGCACCGAAATTCGACCGTCATACTTGCCCAAGATATCGGCGCAAACCCACAGCCCTAAACCCGACCCGGCCCCTTCCTTCGTTGTGTAGAAAGGCTCAAAGAGACGACGGCGTGTCTCGGCGCTCATCCCACCACCTGTATCCGCCACAGCAATACATAAGGTTCGGCGACCCATTATCCAATCGGTTGTTCTTCGAATCCTCAGCTGTAATCTGCCGCCAGAGGGCATAGCATCGAGCGCATTGCCAACCAGATTGACCATTACCTGGCGTAGTTCACCCGGATGACAAAAGATTTGCGGGGCCGAGTCGTAGTCTCGCGACACCTCAATCCCCACTGCGCTGCATCTGTCGTGGTGTAGCGTGAGCGCATCGTCAAGGATGGTTGCGATAGAAAGCCAGGTCGGTTCTCCGCGGCTGCGGTAGAAACCCAGAGCCTGAGCAGTAATATGGGCGATGCGCGACAGTTCCCGTTGGGCGGTTGCGAGGTAGTGTTTTCCTTCCTCCGAGAGGTTTTCGTTCTCGAGAAGAAAAAGGAGATTGATCGCAGCCGCGAGCGGGTTATTGATGTCATGCGCAATGCTGGAGGCCAGACGGCCAACAGCAGCCAGCTTTTCAGTGATTCGCAAGGTTTTTTCCGCCTGTTTCTGCCCAGAAATGTCTCGTGCAATCTTTGAGGCGCCAATGATTTCTCCTGAAGAACTCCGCATTGGAGAAACAGTCAACGACACAGCGATCTCCGTGCCATCTTTACGACGTCGCATGGTCTCGTAGTGGTCCACACGCTCGCCTCTGCGTACCTGATCGAGAACTGCGATCATGTCGTTTTCGCCTCCAACGCAGGCAAGCCGGAAAATCGATTGGCCCAACATTTCCTGCGCCGGATATCCAAAGACGCGCTCAGCGCCCCTATTCCAGCTGGTGACGGCGCCTTCTATTGTCTTAGTGATGATCGCGTCGTCGGAAGATTCAACGATTGCCGCCAGCAGTTGCAACCATTCAAATTTGGTTCTGGAGATGATAAATCCCTCGGAAGAACCAACCGCACCCTCGCGAGACGCATCGTTATCGGCGGACATTGGATACATGGCACGTCCCTCTACTTTTTCAGCCCAAAGCTCTACGTAAAACGATCCTGGCGCGTAGCAAGCGAAACTTAGTGGCCGCAACAGAGAGGCCTGCGAGCTCGGCGACTTCCTTTACGGAACGGTCGCTCAATTATTGATGAATCTCAACCACATTTCTCAGAGTTGGCTGCAGACGGCAGATTGCTCGTCTCAGGCGCTCTGCTCTTTCGTGCCTTGCATAGAACTCTTCAACGTCCTTCGTCTGGTCCGTGATTTCGCAGTGCCGCCAGGTCTCACCGTCTTCTATCTCCATAGAAGTCTCAGGGTGAGCACGCTTCCTACGTAGAGTCATAAGCGCCGAATTGATCGTGATACGCGTGAGCCAAGTCGAAAATTTTGCCCTGCCATCGAAAGCTTTCAAATGAACATAGGCCCTCATCCACGCATCTTGAATCACGTCTTCTGCATCGTCTCGGTTTCCCATGATCCGACAGGCCATCTTGAATGCTGTATTCGAGTGTCGCGTCCACAGCTCCGCAAACGCCGGGTGGTCCCCTAACTTAGCCGCCGCAACGAGGACTTCATCGGTTGCAGCAGGAACAATGAGTTCCACGTTTATTTCGTCTTGCAATCTGCGCATGTCCATGAAAATTCCTTCCCATAACCGCTCATCGCACATTCCCCACCCAATCGCACAAGTTTCAAGCTATGTAGACTTCAACTACGGCTTGAGGACATTCGAACGCAACGAATCCATCGAGACCGGGGCAGTACAGCGCAGTGCTAGGAAGTGATCGTCAAAGGTCGTCCTGCACAGTCATCTCCGCAATCGATGAACTTCCACACGCGGCCCTACCGGTCGCACCCACGGATGCATATAGGGGTGAATGTATTCTGATCGGTTGATCCACACTCGACGCCATGGACGGCGATCGATAAGAATCGTGCGCGAAGGCCATGCGAATCCCGAGCCAAGCCACCATCCCCAGCCACCAAGTATTGCGCCAATGGTGACTGCTGGACCGAAGTGGATCGCGCCCCCAACCGCGAACCCTGGGCGCGGCGGCGCGAAGACGACGAGAGGATCGTAATAAGGCACATAAAGCACGTCTGGATTGACAGGGAGGATCTGGATATACCCTCCGGTCGCGATCACATTGATATATCCATTCGTGTTCAAATAACCGTATCTCCTCGCCAACTGCCGCATCCGCTGAACGGCGTCCATCACATCCGGATACTGCGTTAGGACCGCGTTGCCGAGTTGCTCGGTCCATGCTGCGTCGCGGGCCATCATGTCGAGCACTGAAGGGAAGGGCAGTAAGGCCAGGACGCTCGGGTCCCACTGCAAATGGTCGGCCTGAATGGCTTGGGCCAGGGCATCGCCTTTCAGATAGCTATGTTGATCCGCCCACGCGGCAGCCTCGGGAATCTCGTTCCAGTAGGTCGAAGCGGTGAGGATATTCGCGAGTAGTGGGTCGGGATATAGAGCAATTCGCGCCACAAGTTGGTCCAGTTGTGGCGGACTCAGTGCCGCCGGCTGCGATACTCCTGGCGGACATACAAGTATCAAGATGAGGCATAGCGGCAGCAGGAGGCCGGCTGAAGCCGATCTCTTGATCCGTCGTTCGGGATGATAAGAGGAATATAGGAGAAATGCAGGAGATACATCTGCTTCGTCCGGATGCTCCTGGCTGAAGTCGCGCCGCCTCTTGATGAAAAGCGTTTTGAAGGGCTGTAGAGGTATCCGGATTTGTACTCGTTCCTTAGCGCCGTTCATGATCTTTCCCTTCCAACAAACGACCGTCTGCTCAAACGCTGATAGATCGACAGGATCAGCCATTTAGAGCGCAAGTCCTGACCTCGGACGCCAGAGTAAGTGTATCGTTCGTCACCGGTGGCCATCGAGATTAAGCAAAGTTTGAATCTCCTGAGTCTGGTGTCAGTGCTTTCTTCGTAGCTATATGAAGCGTGCAGGTGCTAATTCCCTGGGGCTTTGAGCTTGCTCCTTAGCTATTCAATCTCCGTCATGCTTTTCTCGTAATCGATCAGGGACGAAATCATGGAAGAGAGTTGGTGAGCCGTCTCCGCATTTTTCTCGAGATATCGTGTATACGTTTCGGAAGTCGGTCGGGTCTTGCAAGGGCACACTGAAACGCAGTGTCCGCATGAGACGCAGCTCGAACCGGCTATCTCGTGCCCGCCGTCCCATAGCACCCGTGGACGCTCCGACTCCCAATTAATGGACAAAGTCTCGTTCACCTCCACGGTTGTTGTCGCAAACAGTACAGTAGAGCTCGTGATTGCCGAGGATTATGTCCATAGCCTCGAGCTGTACCTTGTGAATTGCGTCTGATTCCGTCACGACATTCATGCCGGCGCTTACTGCGGTTGCGCAGGCGCGCTTTAACTCGCCATTGACATCCACCAGGCATGTATCGCACGTCTTGATCGGGCCTAAGCGTGGGTGATAGCAGACATGGATTGCCTTTTCACGAACTATGGCATCGACCAACCATTCTCCTTCGTAGGCCTTCTTGGTCGCGCCGTCGACAGTAATTTCAACCTGTAAAGCTCTGCCATTCGCCTGCTCGTATTGAATTGCGGCTTCTATACTCGAAAAGCTGATCAGGTCCATGACTACCTCCTAAATGGCCTTGGGATGGCCACCTCTCCCACCTTCCCCGTGTGCCGGAGAAGGTGGACTCGGCGTTGCGCCACATTGTCCGGCACGGCCAAAACATCTGAGACAACCGCGCGTCACAGTCCGGCGGGTTCTTGCATGCACGGATCAGCGCTGGCGACAATCGGGGCAATGAGTCCTTAGGAGCACGCGGTGCTAGGATTTTTTGCAAGTGCGTCATAGGTGGCACTCTTCTCACGTCATAGATGGCACTCTTCTCAATTGTGAACACTACCTTTCCTACCCTTCATTCACAATTCATCGATAGAGGGGATTGAGAGTAGTACGAACGGCGGATGGTTGCGTCTGGCTTGGGTTGAAGATCATGCTGCGACTTCGGTCGTACAATTCCGGACCCCAACAAGGCTAGTGTCCACCGCTGGCGATCCTGCATCTCAAATTTTACGGGAGCTTATCGGGATGGAAGACAAAATTCAGGGCATGTCCCGGCGCAAGTTGATTGAGATCGGCTCCGCCATCGCGCCCGTCACCGTGCTTTCCGGTGTGGGTGTAGCACAGCAAGCAAGCCCCATGTCGCAGGTGCCTACGCGCGCTAGCCCGCAAGATAAGCCACTCGACGAAGAAAGTCCCGACTCTGTCTGGCCTCCGTCAGACCACAGTGATATGTCAACCTTCAAATACTCCTTTTCATTTGCACATAAGCATATCGAAAGCGGCGGATCGACACGGCGGCTAACGCAGAAAGACTTTCCCATTTCAAAGGCATCGCTGGGTCGACATGCACCTCAAAACAAACCACGACGGAGCATTGGAAAGACCACGAATTTGGAGGAAAATATGACCTTGAATAAACGTCCGCTCGGCGGAGTCGCAATCACTGTGACCGGTTTTGGAACGTGGGCACTCGGCGGTGGCGGTTGGGCTTACAGTTGGGGAGCGCAGGATGACGACGGCTCCATTGCAAGCATGCGGCGTGCAATAGAGCTGGGTGTCAACTGGATCGATACGGCCGCGGTGTATGGCTTAGGGCACTCCGAGGAGGTTGTTGGTCGTCTCCTGCGAGAGCTATCCACGTCACAGAGGCCAATGGTTTTCACCAAATGTGGACTAGTCTTCGACGAGCGCAACCCGAAGGCAGAACCTCAACGGTTACTCAAACCGGAATCGATTCGCAAGGAATGCGATGCATCCCTGCGGCGGCTCGGTGTTGAGCGAATTGATCTCTATCAGTTCCATTGGCCGGATGAAACCGGTACACCTGTCGAGGAATCCTGGGCAGAAATGGTGCGGCTGATCGAGCAAGGCAAGATCCGGATGGCCGGGGTTTCCAATTTCGATGTGCCATTACTTGAAAGATGCGAGGCAATCCTGCATGTGGATTCGTTGCAACCACCGTTCTCGTTGATTCATCGCGATCCTGCGACACACGAGATTCCATGGTGTGCCCAACATGGGACGGGAGTGATCTGCTACAGCCCCATGCAGTCGGGGCTTCTAACCGACAGCTTCACCAAGGAAAGTATTGCGAAGTTTGCCGAGGATGATTGGCGGCGCCGCTCTCCCGATTTCCAAGAACCCAAACTGAGCCGCAATCTTGCGTTGCGAGACTCCTTGCGCCCCATCGCGCAACGCCACGGCACGACGGTATCCGCAATCGCCGTAGCGTGGGTTATCGCATGGCCGGGCGTCACAGGAGCAATCGTTGGTGCCCGTTCGCCGCAGCAGGTGGATGGCTGGATTGGCGCAGCCAATCTCCAGTTGACCGCCGCTGACTTGAAGGAGATTGCAAACGCTATCGTACACACCGGCGCGGGTACCGGCCCGACGACGCCCTAATCGCAACATCTGAGGCCGAGGAAGAAGATGAAAACGAAAAGGTCTAGTCTTCATCTTCCCCGGGCGCGACCAGAAAAGGGTCGGAAACAGCGAGGGGGCTTGCAATGTTTCCCATGATGCGGTCTGCCAATCGTCGTGCCACGGGCCGGGGACCCAGGGAGAAAGCGCCATTAAGAAGTGCTGCCCCAGCGCATTCGCGTAAGGCTCGTACATTTCTATGTGATTATTCAGTCTGTCTTTAGACAGCAGTTCAGGCAGTAATGCCGTGCTTTTCTCAGACATCACACTGCGTAGCTGCAAGAGGACCTCCGTGGAAAGACGAGTCGCGTCTGCTTTAGGTGGGGTTTGAATATGGTAGCGAGATCAACCAGAGCGTGACTGACGACCCATGGCAAAAGTTAGCTCAGATTGACGCTTTAGATCCCCTCGGAAGCCAGAAAAACCACCGCGCTCGCATCGGCGTCAATTGGCCGCCGCGCATCGACGCGGCGAAATCCTCAAGTCGCTTCACTTTGCATGGGTGTGGGGTGTTTCACTCCATCAATAAGGCCATGTAGTGTGGCGGCTGCGCCTTCAATATCAAAATGCTTATATTGCCCCGCCCTACTTTCTGCTGAGAGGACTCCGCAGCGGTGGACCTTCTCGAAGTCGCCGTAAGGGAACTTGTACCTGGCTTTCGTGTCTTCGCTTTTCTCATCGTCCATCCCCAAATGCCACTTTGCGTATTCAGCAAATCCGTGCAGGCGGATGAACTCATTCTCCTTCTCGGTCGATGGTTGGTGTTCACTCCAGTCGTCCCTTTCGTCCCGCACTACCTTTCCTTTGTGTACGAGCGCTTTCGCAAACTCGAATCCGGCGTGGTTGAGTTTCTCTGCCATACTCTCCTCCCGTTGCCCTGTGTGTTTCGCAATGGATCGTCACTTTAAAGCGGTCCAGAGAGATGAGGACCATGAGGTCCCACCAGGATTTGGGCATCGCTTGCGATTTGGATGCCCGCCGAGGCGTAGAGGTTCTAACCGTCAAGACAGTAATCTTCTCGAGCAAAACTCATATCGATTCCTCGGGCGTTCCGACCCGCGAATATCAGACTGATTAATCGTCGCTCAATCCGCCCCGGCTGCTGCTCGCTCTGTCCTCGAGAAAAAGACAAAGGCAACTACAAAAACATCCCTACAAACTTTCGCAGAGTTGACACGGTCACTCCATATCAGGGCTTAGCGCTCACTGAGACTCGCGCTTGGCAGTTCAGGTCAACAGAAGGGCGTTTGACGACGTCCTGAATCCCCTTTCGCCTTTTTCTGCTAAGCCAGTAGAATTCAATCTATTGCAGGCGAAAGTCGATTCAATTCCCATAGCCTGACCGCATCCGCCGCAAACGCCAGCGGCTCTCTTCAAACGCGCCTATCAAAATTGCCCGAGGCCAGAGTCGGCGCACAAACTCTGCCTATCCCGTCTGGGCAGCCCTGATAGGGTCCTATCTTTTTTTAGCGGGACTAAATCTTCAGCCGGTCAATGTAGTGATCGATTTCGTTGACCACTTCGGTGCCACTGGATTCGGAAATAGCGTGTTTTGCGTGGGCAATACGCACAACCCCAGCGGTCAGAACTCCCGCTTCGAAGCTGTCTGCGAGCGGACTGGATTCTCGCAGGCACCTGCCGCGTCCCGTTTCGCCCCGGGTAGGTCACGCGGTGTGACTCTCCTCCGCTGGACGGTGGCCGGTCGGGGGTGGGGCCGCGGGCTGCATGGTTTAAATGAGCGTTCGGCTTCGCTTACGCGCCGTGAAAAGCAATTTGGAAAGGGAATAGGTCCGAGAGAGGCAACCCCCACAAGGAAGATGCGCTCCAATGTTTCCTAACGCCGGGCGGCTGGTTTGCTATCTGGATTTTCGGAGTGAGCAGTAAGAGGGGCTCCAGAGCTTCGCGATTTCCCGGGCTCACTACTCACAAAGCAGAATCGCAGCCCAGTCCCATCAAATCGTTCAGAACATCAGGGTCTGACGGTGAGCCGAGGCCGGGTGCGGAATGAGGTAGGAGCATGGGAAATCCATCAAAGCTTCTGGTTGACGCCGAGGGAACGGTGCGGCAGGTCATCGATAACCTGCGTGACGCTCAGGAGGGACTGCAGAAGACCGGCGAGGCGATCAAGGAAGAGCCGGTCAAGCTGTTCCTTCTAGCGGAGAGCCTGGCACGCGCGGAGTTCCGCGGAGAGTTGGAGAACATCCTGATCCAGGAAGGCGTGCACGACGTGCACGAGACCGGCACGGCGACGGGCAAACTGTTGAAGGCGTGGTCGGGGGTGAAGTTGAAGTTGGGCGCCGGGGACGACAGCCTTTTGGAGATTGCGGAAAAAGAAGAGCAGTTGGCGATCGAAGCGTATCACCAGGCTCTGAGCAAGAAGCTGCCCCGCCCGATCAAGGAAGTGCTGGAGACACAGGTGCAGCGGGTGGTGGCCTCGCACAAATTCATTGTGAAAGCCCGCGACATCCTGCGGCCAGCCTGACGACCTAACGAAGGCTTGTCGCGATTATGAGGCAGGTGAAGCGGACAACGACGTAAGTCTCGAGGACGGCCTGAAACATACGTGTGCTCGTAATCTGGTCAGTGATCATGATGCCGGTTCCAGATAAATTGGCGGGTGAGGCTGTGATCGACGACTTGTGAACGTCTAAACCACACCACGTCACGTAAAGTACTTCCATCGCCGCCTCCCACGCCGTGCGACGCAAGGATGCATTGATAGCGAGAGTCTCCTCTCGTGCTCTTCACAAAAAGGCAACAGTCCGTTGTTCCTAAACCCATCTAGGGCTAAACTCATCTGCGGGCTCACGGCGCCGTTGAGGTTCACAACCTCGTGCGTGCACGACTTCCCAGCCTAACCCCATTTTCATCCGCTGTTGTGCCCAAATAGACATGAAAATCTCATCCCATTTAGCGGTACTAACTCGCACAACCTTTTGCACGCTGCCGTGACAGTTCAGCCCCTCTAGGTTTTACAAATGACTTAACAGACCGCGAGGACTGACGAAGTTCGCGGAAGTCGTATTAAGACATCGCGTTTTTGTGGGTTGGGTTGTGGTATGCCGGTTTGGTGTTCCCAGCCCCGAGATTCGCGGAACCGGCTCCTAAGACCAATAGGTAACCGATTGTGCCAACCTCAGCTGACCCCGCAGCACCGAGTATTTGGCGGCCCTTAAAGACGCCCGCCTTCCGCAACCTGGTGATTGCCGACATCGTTTCTGATGTGGGCGCGTTCATGCAGACCGTGGGCGCGGCCTGGTTGATGGTATCCCTTAACGCCGGGCCGATGTACGTTGCCCTGACGCAAACTGCATCCTCTCTTCCGTTCTTCTTGTTTGCGCTGCCAGCGGGTGCGATCGGTGACATCGTGGATCGCCGCAAGCTGATCTTGTTCACAGAAGTATGGATGATGGTGGTGGCGCTTGCTCTGACCAGCTTTACCCTCGCCGGATTGATGTCTCCGCGAATGCTCCTGATTTTGACATTCGCTCTGTCTGCCGGCGATGCCTTTGAGAGCCCTACCTGGCGGGCTGTGTTGCCCGAGTTTGTTCCTAAGAAAGACCTGGCAGCGGCTGCGGCGCTCAATGGCATCGAATTTAACTTTGCACGTGCCATTGGGCCGGCGCTGGCCGGCATTCTCATTGCGGCCGCCGGGGTAGGCGCCGCCTTCCTCGTCAACGCCGTGTCCTTCCTCGGCGTCATAGTTGTCGTAGCACGTTGGAAGCGCACAGTTCGCAAACGGACAACGCCCCGTGAGACGCTGACCGGAGCTACGATCGCAGGACTGCGATACGTCCGTTACTCACCGGCGATCCGAGCGCTCATCTTCCGCTGCGGCTGTGTAATGTTCTTTGCCAGCGGGCTTCTTGCCCTGCTCCCGTCAGTCGCTCACAACGTGAAGGACAGCCCTATTATCTATGGTCTATTGCTGGGATGCTTCGGGCTGGGTGCAGTGCTTGGCGCCTTGCTGTTGCAGCCAGCACAGGCTCGGTTATCGACTGAAAGAGTGGTATCTGGCGGGATTGTCGTGTTTGGTGTGGCTACCATTCGGCAGCAAGCTTGCACGCACTGCCTGCGCTGAGTATGGCCATACTGATGGAAGGCGCCGCTTGGATTGTGTTTATCTCGCTTTTCAACGTGCTCATCCTGAACCTCACGCCTGACTGGGTGCGTGCCCGCGTGCTTGCCGTCTCCCTACTGGTTTTTCAAGGAGCGGTTGCCGCCGGCAGCGCCGCCTGGGGCGCCTTGGCCGGACGGGTCGGTATTCAGAACGCGCTGTTGTGGGCCGGTGTGGGTACGGTTGCTACAGCTGTTTTGTGGCTATTTCTGCAGCTCCCAAACTTAAACATCGATGTCACGCCCTGGATCCACTGGCCTATGCCCAGGATCGTCAACGGCACCGTGGGGGCCAATGCAGACGTTGCCGGTCCGGTCCTAGTCACCGTAGAGTACGACGTGATCCGCGAGAAGACGTCAGAATTTCTCGACGCCATACGCGAATATGGACGCATTCGACGCCGCGACGGTGCGTCACGTTGGGCCGTTTTTCGAGACCTGGAAACTGAGTGTCACTACCTGGAAACTTTCATTGTGGATTCCTGGGCGGAACACCTGCGCCAGCATGAGCGCTTTACACAGGCGGACCGTGCGATCGAAGAACGAGTGCACAGCTACACGCGCAGCCAGCCGATGGTGCGGCATCTTGTCTTCGCGGAATGAGTGCAGATTATGGACACGCCAGAGTGTAGAAACAGGGGCCACCTCAAGAATGGTCTTTGACGACCGCTCCCTTTATAAGGAAGGGCGCGCGCGCAACTCATCATGGCCAGGAGACTTGCTCTCCACCGAAGGCCGAATACATTTGCGCAGACATGTCTCTCGTTTAACGCTTTTCACTTGCAGTCGCGCGGCGGACCATACATTCTTGAGGTGACGCCTACCAGGACGTTCACGATGGCGAGCTCATGTTGTCCATGAGCTGCGCCGCCATTAAGTGGCGCTCGAACCATTCGCGTGCCAATCGCGCCACTTCATCCAGCGTCCCTGGTTCTTCGAAGAGATGCGTCGCTCCGGGAACGATCACGAGCTCTTTTTCGCAATGGAGTTGCGCGAATGCCACCCTATTCAGTTGAACCACTTGCAAGTCATACTCGCCAACGATCAGCAGCGTGGGCGCCCGAACACGTGCCAGGGCTGGCCCAGCCAGATCCGGACGTCCGCCCCGCGACACGACCGCACCTACTACGTTGGGCCGCTCGGCTGCCGCTACCAGCGCTGCACCGGCGCCCGTACTGGCCCCGAAGTAGCCAAAGCGAAGGTGTCGAGTATCGGGGTGCTGCGTTAGCCAGTCTGTTGCGCCGATGAGGCGCCCAGTGAGCAGGCCGATGTCGAAGCGCAGGTGGGCAGTCCGTACATCAAGCGCCTCCTCCTCTGGGGTGAGTAAGTCGACCAGTAGGGTCGCAAGGTTTGCCCGGTTAAGCATCCGTGCCACATGGCGATTGCGGGGGCTGTGCCGGCTGCTCCGGCTGCCGTGCGCGAACAACACGACGCCGCCGGCCCGTTCGGGCAGGCTCAGGTTGCCCTCAAGCGCCACTCGCCCTACGCGAATCTGGATTAGACGATCGTCGTTTTTTGCTCCTAGCGTTTCAGCCATCGCTACACCGCGAAGGGGAAGGTTTCTGGAACCTCGCCCTTCTCCCACTCCGCGTTCCGCTCAAGCGGCTCGACTGCGCGAGCCTCGTCGAAGTGGAGAACAGCATCAAACTGACTTGGTAACCGTGTCCGGAAGTAGTGACTGATGCGTTCGGTTTCAGGGCGGTAGATCACGCCGATCGCCCGCTCGAGCAGCGCCTCCCGCAAACCTTCGGTCACCGCATCACCCGCACGCCAGGTAAGCAGAAAGCGATCGACTTCGGCGTTATGAAACAACGCCTCGTAGCTACCGGGAAGTGCCGGCCGAACCCGCTTGCGCTCAGCCGGAGCGCCCCAATCGGAGGCTGCCGTGACGGTCCCGTGGTTCGTGGTAAACCCGACCAACACCGCGTCGCGGTGGTATCGCTCGCGAGCCAGCTGCCCGATGTTTAGTTCGCCGCGCTGCCCCATCTCTGTTACGCGCGCGTCCCCTATATGTGAATTATGGGCCCAGACAACAATCTTTGCGCGTCCGCCCGCCCGATTGAGATACACGGTGAGAGCTTCGAGCGTCTCGGCCATGTGCCGGTCACGTAAGTTCCACGAGGAAACCTCTTCGAGGAACATGGAGCGGTAATACTCCTCCGCGTTCTTTACGAGACGGGCGTTCTGCTCGGCATAGAAAGCTTCCTCCACCACGAGACCATCGCGCCGCGCAAACTCAGCGGCACGGCGCCGGAGTTCGACGAGTTCGCTGACGACCTCATCCTGGCACGATTTCGTGGCCCCGGTTCCCGTCAGGAAGCCATAGACCTGGGTATCCTTGCCGAAATGATCGAAGCAGGCATACTGAGCGCGGGTCCGCTTTGCTGCTTCCGGATCTACTTTCTCCAGATACCCGAGCACAGCCTCCATCGATGCATGCAGGCTGTAGAGATCGAGGCCGTAGAAGCCGGTCTTTGTTGAGCTTGCTGGGAGCGCGTCGTTGTGTTCGCGCAGCCACTCAATGAACTCGACTACGTCGGTATTACGCCACATCCAAGTCGGAAACCGGCGAAAGTCGGACAGCG
>JAOAPF010000452.1 GCA_025462755.1 Edaphobacter sp. | reverse complement strand
AAGGCTGGATTGATGCCGAGTTCCTGCTGCAGGTTGAGGGGTTGACCCACAAATTGGGAGATGGCGTTCAAGCCCGGGTCTGTGACGTAGGTATTGGCGCCCTCAGGAAAGATGCTTGCAGGGTTAGCACCGGGGAGAAGCGTGGTCTGGAGGACCTGGCTTTGCAGCAGCGAGGTGCTGATGTCGAAGGTGGTGAGGGTATGGTCGCTGTTGAGGGTGTAGCCGGTATTGCCGCCGCTGTTGAGGATCAGGTAGTAGGGATTTACGCCGATCTGAGCGGTGATAAGAATCGTGTCGCCGGAGAAATCGACGAAGGTAACCAGGCCGGGAGCGGTCGCGTTGGGGGTTGAGATCGCCACGGCAAACTTCTGCGGCTGGGCCGCGGGGCCGACGGGGTTGATGGCACTGACGACGGGGCGGTAGGTGTTGCCGCAGCCGATGACGGATGCCATAGCGGCGGCTACCAAAGCGAATTTGAATGGGGACCGGAGGGCCTGCGCTGCGGACCGAACGGGGCGCCGGCGTGGCCGCGACTGGGTGGTTGCTTTTGCTTCGACTCTTGCTAAGTGCAAAACTGCTCCCGCGGTGGTGCTGGTGTTGGCTATGCTCAAGGTTTGATTGTAAATCACTGCGGCGGGTAAGGTTGGGTGATGGGCGAGGAAATGCCGGGGGTCGCGAGAGATACAGGGTGGCGGAAGGCAATTCCGGAGTCAAGGGATCGGTTGCAGTCGCGGGTGCTGGTTATTGTGGTGGGGGCGTGGCTGGCTGGCTTGTGCGCGTATTCGGTGTTTGTGGCTTATTCGTCTGTAGCGAGTTTCACCGCTTTGCCGGTTGAAGCAGTGGAGATCAGTCTTGGTTTTGCGCTTCTGGTAAGGGCACTTCGAGCGGCGACACCTGGCGGCGCTGTATGTGGCGGCATGATTTGCTTCCTGATCACGCTTTGGACGGGATCGTTTACGGAATCGGCCCTGAGGACTGGACTGACACCGCTCATTCTTCTGTTTGTTCTGACCTTTGTTTCCACGCGAGCTGGAAGGACAAAAAAAGCGCGCACTGGACTTGCAGAGAGCAGGCGAGGGAGAAGCGCCGCACAGGTGATTGCGAATCTTTCGGTTGCTGCTTTGAGCGTTTCTCCCCAGTCGGAAAATCTGGTGCAACGATGGATGGCTTATTGCTGCGTCTCGGGACTCTACGATGCATGGGCATCTGAAGCGGTCAAAATAATGTGCGTGGCAGCGTTGGTGGAGGCGACTGCGGACACAGTGTCTTCGGAGATCGGTCAGGCATTTGGCGGCGACCCCGTGTTGATTGCAGGACTGCGTCGCGTGGAGCCGGGAACTGACGGTGCGGTGACGTTTCTTGGCTCATGCGCGGGTGTTGCAGCGGGTGCATCGGTCGCGATTGTGGGTGCAACGGCGATGCATCTCAGCGCTGCAGCTACGTTGACAGCGCTCGGAGCCGGTATCTGCGGACTGTTTTTCGATAGTCTGCTGGGCGCGACAGTGGAGCGGCGGGGATGGATGGGGAACGACCTAGTTAACTTTACCTCTACTGCGTTTGCAGCGGTACTGGCGGCGGTCATCTATCGGTTTTTCGTTTTGTAGATGTTCCGGATTGACTCCGAGACAGCTATGCAGCCATCAGATGTCGAGGTTGAGCCGTAGGACGGCTGTGCTGCCTTATTTCGGGGGGTGGCTCACGGTGGAGTTATTTTCTAGACGAGGGGATTCTTCTCCTCGGTTCTCCCTTCCCGATATTTCCACTCACGCACCAAGGCGCCCACGAGACCCTTGGTTTTGCTTCTTATGCGATCGCCCAAAAATGGCGAGCAGAACGCTTTGAGTGCTGCCTCGCGAGAGTCGGAAAATCTACCTTGTTCCCGCAAAGCACCAGAAAGGTTTTCATATCGCTTGCCCCTCTCGGAGCGGATGGTTCTGTGCCATTCCGGAGGCAGCATATCTTCGATCCGTTCATAGAAATCGGCATCCGCGGCGTACCAGTAATGAGTTCCTTTGCTTGTAAAAGAGCTTGCCGAGGACAATGTGTAATCAGCCATGATTTTGTCGATCAGGATCACGTCGCCGAGGAGCACGGCTACTATCCAAAGCGGCCAGTCTGACAAGGACGCAATCTCAAAGTACCAGTTAGGCAGATCGCGATGGACGCCTGTGCGGAAGACAGCTGAAAGACCAGGGATGAAGTTGTGTTTCAAGATTTCATCGAAGCCATAGCGGCCTGCCGGTATGGAGGGATACTTTTTTCGCTGGACATGGCCGTCGGGCGTTACCCAGCGAACAAAATGGGCGCAGACACTGGCTGCGGGGTTTGCCTCCAGAATTTCTATCTGAATCGAAAGCTTATCCGGGTCGGTCCAGCAGTCATCAGCATCCAGCCACGCCGTGTATTTGCCCCGACATTGGTCAAGGGTGTCGTAGGTGTTCCTTTGGATGCCGGCGTTCTTTTCTCTCTCGATCAATCGAATAATGGAGGGATGCTTTTCGCGGTAGGCACGCGCTATGGAAATCGTTCGATCCGTAGACGCATCGTCGCCGATGACAATCTCCAGAGGAAAGATCCTCTTCTGCATCAATACACTGTCAAGTGATCGGGCGAGAGTTGCTTCGAGATTGTAGGTTGTCATCGAAACACTTACGAGGGGCCGGGCATCGTTCATTTATTGGCAGCCTTGAGTGAGTCAATTTTTCATCGAGACAGTTATACAGTTTCAGATGTTCAGGTGGAGGCGCAGGGCGGTGTAGCTGAGGATCTCGTGGAAGTAGCGCATGGCGAGATCGTAGTTGCTGATGTGGCCGACGGCGGGCCGCGGCGAGGTGTAGACGTCCAGGCCGGCGTCCTTGCATAGCTCGCGGATGCGAAAGAGGTGGGTCGCGTCGGAGACGACGACAACATGATGGAGATTGTTTTCGCGCGCGATGGCGGCGAGGCGATGGACCTGCTGCTCGGTGTCGATGGAGCGGGTTTCGGCGATGATGCTGCCGAAGGGAATGCCATTGGCCAGGAGGTAGTCGCGGCCGACGCCTCCTTCGGTGTTGCCGGAGTCTTTGTCGCTGCCGCCGCCGAGGGTGATGACGAGTGGGGCGATGTGCTTGCGATAGAGGTCGACGGCGTGGTCGAGGCGGGCGTGCAGGACGGGCGATGGGCGGCCTGAGTACTCGGCTGCGCCGAAGACGGCGATGGCATCGGCGGGCTGGGCGTCGTCTTCGCTGGCAACGGCGGATATCTGCTGATAGACCCAGAAGCACCATGCCATCGCGGCAAAGAGGATAAATCCGAGCAGCCTGCGGAGGAAGATACCGCGAGTGCTGCGTGACCGTCGCAGATTGGAGGAAGGGGCGATCATCGTGTAGGAAGAGTCATGTCGTACCGAGAGCGAATGAGGGCCCACATCAACGAAAGCAAGTCTGCCACAGGTTCCATGATGCGTCGAGCTAGTTTACAGGGTCGGGGCTGCAAGCTCGATGTAAAAAGTTGCCGGCGGCTCCGGACGGTGATTTCTCTCTAATGCTGGAGTGTCAGGGCGATCTCGTGAGTCGGGATTGCGCCTTCGCGGAGGATCATCCAGGAGTTGCCGCCGCCGGAGAGGTCGACGATGGTGGTGGGGGTGGTGCGGGCGGTGGGGCCGCCGTCGACGATGAGGGGGAGCTTGTCGCCGAGCTGTTCGCGGACACCGAGGGGAGTGGTGCACTCGGGGTGGCCGGAGAGGTTAGCCGAAGTGGCGGTGATGGGAAGGCCGAGACGGCTGACGACGGCGCGGGGAATGGCGGCTTCGGGGACGCGGAGGGCGAGATTGCCGGTGTTGGCGGTCACGCGGAGCGGGAGCTTGCTGCCGGCCTTGACGACGATGGTGAGCGGGCCGGGCCAGAACTTCTCGGCGAGGCGGTCGAAGGCGGTGTCGAGCTGGCGGGCGAGTTCGTAGGCCTGGGCGACTTCTGCGATGAGGAGCGAGAGGGGCTTGTGACGGGCGCGGGTTTTGATTTCGTAGATGCGTTCGACGGCCCGGAGATTGACGGGGTCGACGGCGAGGCCGTAGAAGGTGTCGGTGGGGAGGGCTACAACGTGGCCGCTGTTGAGGCTGGAGACGACGTAGTTGATGAGCGCGGGCTCGGGCTCTTCGGAATGGATGCGGAGGGTTTCGGCGGTCAATGCGGACTCCTGTCGGCGGGGGTGCCACCCCCTGGATATGGTGCAAAGTCTTCCACCAATGAGACTTAGGTCTGGACTTCAAACAACGCTTGGCGTAAATCAGCTGCAAAGTCTTCCAGGCAAAGAAGATGACTCCACCTGGAGACGCACTTTTTTTTACGCTGGATTTCATTCTAGTAGATGAAACAGCTGGGGGAGCAGAATCCGAAGGATATTGAGGGTAAGGGTAAGATTCTCCGATGGGTCCGGACGTGATTTCGAGCAGGGCGAATGCGCGGGTGAAGCAGCTTCGGGCGGCGTTTCAGGGTCATGCCCGGCTGAGTGGGGGGATGGTTGCGATTGAGGGCGATCACCTGCTGGAGGAGGCTCTGCGGAGTGGGATGGTGCTGAAGACTGTTTTTGTCAGTGAGCGGCGTGAGGTGCCGAAGATCGTGCCGCGCGGGGTGGAGGTGATGCGGCTGACGGAGGAGGTGTTTGGGAGTGTGGTGGAGACGCAGTCGCCGCAGGGAGTGGCTGCTTTGCTGGTGCCTCCGGTTTGGGCGCTGGACGATGTGATGGGGAAAGCTTCGGCCTCGCTGATTTTGATTGCGGTGGGATTGCAGGATCCGGGGAATCTGGGGACTCTGCTACGGTCGGCGGAGGCATTTGGTGCGACGGGCGTGTTGACGACTCCGGGGACGGTGAGCGCTTGGAACCAGAAGGCGTTGCGGGCTAGTGTAGGGAGTGTGTTTCGGGTGCCAGTGGTTGCGGCGACGGCATCTGAGATTGAGGAGCTGAAGCAGCGCGGATTGCGGTTGATGGGGGCTGTGGGTTCGGATGGTGCTGATGTGATGGCTGCGCAGGAGATGGATTTTACAGCGGGCTGCGCGGTGATGATCGGGAATGAAGGGAGCGGATTGGGCACGGATTGGATATCGATGTGCGATGCTCAGGTGACGATTCCCTGCCCTGGTGCTGTTGAGAGCTTGAATGCTGCCGTCGCCGGGTCGTTGCTCTTGTATGAGGCGAGCCGGCAGAGGGCGACACGAGGGTATGGAAGATGAGTCAAGGACACGCCTGGGCTGATGTCCTACATCCCACCTTTGCGATGAGACTGCGAAGGATGGGGCACCCGAACATTGGTGAACAAGTGAACGAATGACCACGTCTTAGATTCAAACTTTACGATGAGACCGCATGAATGCGGCACCCGGCGGTTGGCGTGATGTAGTAAGTGAAATGATTTTTGCGTGAGGAGTGCGGTCGTGCTTCGCACGATGCCCACATCTCAAAATCGAGGTATGGGGCACCCGGCGGGGAGTTTGTTCTTGTATGAGGCGAGCCGGCAGCGAGGAGAGAATGGATTTCGAGGTTGAAAATGGCCTAAGCGGCTTTGGTGAGTTGATATCCTCGGGGTCCTTCGACTGCGCAGTTTGCAAAGTGCGCAAACTGCTTCGCTCAGGATGACGAAGTTTACGCTAGTGGTGCTCAAGTTTACGCTAGTGCTCACGAGAGCAGGTTGTGCGAGAAGAAAGGTTCGCGAAGAGAGACGAGATGAGTTTGTTTGATACATCGCCGATGAGTGCTGCGGGGCGCGGGATACGTGGGGCTCCGCTGGCGGAGAGGATGCGGCCGCGGACGCTGGAGGAGTTTGTGGGGCAGGAGCATCTGCTTGGACCGGGTAAGCCGCTGCGGCTGGCGATCGAGAAGGATGATCCGACGTCGATGATCTTTTGGGGGCCCCCGGGGACGGGGAAGACTACGCTGGCGAAGATTATTGCTCAGATGACGCAGGCTAGTTTCATTGAATTTTCGGCGGTGATGAGCGGGATCAAAGAGATTAAAAACGTGATGGTGGAGGCGGAGAAGGCGGCGAGCTTCGGGTCGCGCACGATTTTGTTTGTGGATGAGATTCACCGGTTCAACAAGGCGCAGCAGGATGCGTTTCTGCCGTATGTGGAGCGGGGGACGATCCGGCTGATTGGGGCGACGACGGAGAATCCTTCGTTTGAGATCAATGCGGCGCTGTTGTCGCGGTGCAGGGTTTATACGCTGGTGGCTCTGACGGAGGAGCAGATTATCGGGCTGCTGCGTAGGGCGCTGGCGGATGCGGAGCGTGGGCTGGGGGCGAGTGGAGTTGCGGCGGAGGATGAGGCGCTGGCCACCATTGCTTCTTATTCGAGTGGCGATGCCCGGAATGCTTTGAATGCGCTGGATGTGGCGGCTAAGCTGGCTGACTCTTTGGAACCGGAAGGACGTGGGGAAAAGCTGATTACGAAGGCGGTGGCGGCGGAGGCGCTGCAGCGGCGGGTGCTGCTGTACGACAAGAAGGGCGAGCAGCACTACGACATTATTTCAGCGCTGCATAAGAGCGTGAGGAACTCCGATCCGGATGCGGCGATGTACTGGCTGGGACGGATGCTGGAAGCGGGCGAAGACCCGATGTATGTCGCGCGGCGGATTGTGCGGATGGCGGTTGAGGATATTGGACTGGCGGCTCCGGAGGCGTTGAATCTCTGTTTGAGCGCGAAGGATGCGATGCACTTTCTGGGGCATCCGGAGGGAGAGCTTGCGCTGGTGCAGGCTGTGGTTTATCTGGCGCTGGCTCCGAAGTCGAACGCGGTTTATACGGCTTATGGGGCGGTGCTGGCGGATATTGAGGCGACTGCCGCGGAGCCGGTGCCGCTGCATCTGCGGAACGCTCCGACGAAGCTGATGAAGGAGTTGGATTACGGCAGGGATTACCAGTATGCGCATGATGTAGAGGGGCGTGTGGCGGATATGGAGTGTCTGCCGGCGGGGCTTGCGGGGCGGCGGTACTATCATCCGACGAATGAAGGCAGGGAGAGGCTGCTTGCCCAGCGGATGGAGGAAATTTCACGGATAAAGACAGCCAAACGGAAGTAGAGCGTGGTAGTTTAGTGCTGCGATTTTCGAATCTTTGCGAGGTGCCGTTATGAGTGCATTGCCGCCACTGCTTCCCTATCTGACCGTGTCGGATGGCGCTGCTGCGATTGGGTTTTACAAAAAGGCCTTTGGCGCGGTGGAGCAGGAGGTGCATCTCGCTCCGGAATCCACCAAGATTATGAATGCGTGTTTGAGTATCAACGGCGGGGTTTTTATGCTGTCGGATGATTTCTCGGAGCAATTCGGGGGACCCTCCTCGACGCCGGAGGCGTTGGGCGGGTCGCCGGTGACGCTGCATCTCCAGGTTGAGGATGTGGATGCTGCCTGGGCGAAGGCGATTGAGGCTGGAGCGATGGTGACGATGCCGCTTGCGGATCAGTTCTGGGGTGACCGGTATGGCCAGATGAAAGATCCGTTTGGGCACAAATGGTCGATGGCGCAGAGTAAGGTTTCCTTGACGGCTTCGGAGATTGAAGAGGCGGCCAAGACTTCGTTCAAGAGGTAGACCGAGGTTTTCTGACGACTAGTGTGCTGTCTGTAAGATTGGCGACATCATCGCAACGCCTGGTATGAGTGCTGACCCATACAAACAGCGGATCCCCATTCGACTTCGCTCAGGGCAGGCTCTCCACTGCGCTGCGCTCCGGGTCGGGATGACAAATTTATGTCAATATGTCGACGCACCTTAGTGCGCGTATTTGACGGAACAGCCGTATGGGCGGGTGCTGGCGACTGGGACCGGCTTGCCGGCCATGGCGCCGGTCAGGGCTTCGTTGAGGTAGTTGCGTGCGCCCTTCAGGTCTTGCTGGTCGGTTGTGGGTTTGTCGTCGATGGCGCCCTGATAGATGAGCTTGCCAGCTGGATCGATGACGAAGATGTGTGGCGTGGTCTTGGCTTCGTAGAGACGGGCAATCGCGCTGGTGGGGTCGAGGAGCGCAGCGGTGGGAGCAGCGTGCATGGTTTTGAGGTAGGTGTTTTCTTCGGACGGCGTGACGTAGCCCTGCTCGCCCGGGGCCGATGAGATGACGGAGAGCCAGACTACGCCCTTGGCGGTCCATTCTTTTTGCAGGTTTTCCATGCTGCCGCTCAGGTAGTGCTTGCGGTCGTAGGGGCAGCCCTGGTTGGCCCACTCGAGCACGACGAACTTGCCGCGGTACTCGGAGAGGGTGTGCTGGATGCCGTTGGAGTCGGTGCCCTTGAAGTCGGGGGCGGGGGAACCGGGGGCTACGGCGAGGGCGGGGAGAGTGGCGAAGGATAGGGCCAGGGAGAGAAGTTTGCGGTGGGACATATTGGCGCCTCCACAACTGCTTTCTGGAGATATTTTGCGACGGGCTGCAGCTGAGATGCAAGTGGGGTGGCTGCAGGGACGATTCTTAAAAGCGGTTGAAGACTGATGTCCTGCCGGACGGGCCCGCTACGCGCGGGGCGCCCACTTCGTGGGGCGTATATCGGTCTGGGAGAGGAAAACAGCATAGGGCCTCCCGTTGGTCGGTTAGACCTTGCTTCCCGACCGATGGTCGGATCAGTGATTTTCAATCGCCGCGACAGGGTATGCGCTCCGCCCGGCAGGACATCCGCCTATGGCATGGCGATGAGGACGGCCATGGTTTCGATGCCGTCCCAGAGGTTCTGCAGGCGGAGGTTTTCGTTGGCGGCGTGCTGGTTGTCGTCATGGTTGGCGATGGGGACGCTGATGGTGCGGGTGTTTGCGGCTCGCTCCATGGCGTCGAGCGGTACGGTTCCGCCGGAGGTGGGGAGAAGGATGACTTTGCCGCGGGCGCTCTCGATTGCCTTGATGACGTCGGTGGCGATGGGGAGGTCGATGGGGGTGCGGGAGGCTGGCTCGCCGGGGTCGGCCTGGATGTACGCGACTTTTGCGTGGGCGAGGAGTTCGTCGCGCGTGGGCGGGGTGGTGGTGATGAAGTATCCCTGGGCGCGGATGTAGTCGATGACGCGCTGCTGCTGGGTCTTGGGGTCGATGCCGACTACGAGGCGGAGATCCAGATTTGCGGTGGCGGTGGGTGGGATGGAGTTGGTGGAGTGCGCGCCGGTTTGGCCGGAGGAGATGCCGTTGATGTTGAGCGACGGCTGGTTGATGAGTTCGAGCAGGTGTTTGCCGCCGCCGTCGGTGTGGCCGAGGGCCAGTTCCTGGCGGAGCATGTCGTCGTTTACTGGAGCGGTGGCGAGGGCTTGTTTTTCGGTGGGGCCGAGGGGGACGATGCCGTCGTAGAAGTGCGGGATGAGGACGTGGCCGTCGGCGTCTTTCATGCCTGCGAGGAGCTGGACGAGCATCATGGCCGGGTTGGGAGCCCAGTTGCCGTAGTGGCCACTGTGCAGGGAGCGGTTGGGGCCGTAGACGGTGATCTGGACGTGGGCGTCGCCGCGGGCGCCGAAGATGAGGGTTTGGCGGCGGGTCTGGTCGACGGGGCCATCGCAGACTAGCCAGACATCGCCGTGAATGAGGTCGCGGTTGGCTGTGAGGATTTGTTCGAGGTGGGTCGAGCCGGCCTCTTCTTCTCCCTCCCATACGAAACGGATGTTGGCCTGGAGCGGGATGTGGGCGGCCTGGAGGGCGCTGAGCGCGGTGAGCTGGGCGAAGATGGCGGCTTTGTCGTCGCCTGCGCCGCGTGCGTAGATGCGGGGTTCGCCGTCTACCTGCTTGATGATTGGGGTGAAGGGCTTGCCGGTATCCCACTCGGAGGGGGTGACGGGCTGGCCGTCGTAGTGGGCGTAGAAGACTATGGTGCGTTTTGCGCCGGGGGTCTTGATCTCGCCGAAGACTACGGGCGGGACGGTTGCGGGGAGGCTGGGAGCGGTGAGCAGTTTGGCTTCGGCGCCGCGCTGCTGGAGTTGGGCAGCGAGGAAGTCGGCGTTGCGGCGCAGGCTGGCGGGGTCTGCTGCGACGTTTGGGATGGCGAGGAAGTCCTGGAACTGCTGGATGAGCTCTGCCTGGCGTGGAGTGGTGTAGGTGCGGGCTGCCTGTGGGGGTGTTGTTTGGGCTGCAAGCGCGAGGGAAGACGCGACGGCGAGCATTGGGAGAACGTTTCGCATGGAAGGCATGATGAGACGTTAGCATGCCCTTCTTGAGGCACGATGTTGTCTCTGACTTGGCGACATAATCGCAACGGGTGGGATGAGTGCTGCCCCGTAGAAACAGCAGATCCCTCGACTCCGGTCGGGATGACAATTATGTCAATAACAAATGACAGACTATGTCTCTGACTTCAGAGACAGGGCACTATGCGGGAATGAGGAGGTTGGCGTCGCGCCAGATGCGCCACTGGCCGTCGCTGCCGCGGCGGAAGGCGGTTAGAACGTTGCCTGCGTGCTTGCGGACCTGGCCGCCTTCGATAGGCGTGAGGGAGACTTCGAGGAGGTTCCAGCAGACGGCGAGATCGCCGCTAACGGTGATCTCCTGCACGCGGGAACGGCACTCTAGCCTGACGAGTTCCATCATGGCGCGAAATCCGGCGATGAACTCGTCGCGGCGCATGGGTGCGCGAGCTGAGGTGAGGAATATGACGTCGGGAGTCATGAGGTGGAGCTGCGCGGTGATGTCGCCGGCGGCGGAGGCTTCGCACCAGGCGTCGATGAGGGCGCGGATCTGCTGTTCGTCTTGTTCGATGGTTTGCTGGCTCATTTTTTTGTGTCCCTATCGAGGGCGGTGAGGACTATTTCTTTGGTGAGGAGCTCGGGCAGGACGTCGGGGGCGGAGTTTACGGGCGCGGGGTAGATGACGTAAGTGGGGACTCCGCTGCGGTTGACCGAGGCAAGTTGTTTGGTGATCTCGGGGTCGTACTGGGTCCAGTCGGCTCGGAGGAGCGTGACGTTGTTTTTGTTGAACTGGTGCTGTACGTCGGCGGACTTGAGGACGAGGCGCTCGTTGACCTGGCAGCTTAGGCACCAGGCGGCGGTGAAGTCGATGAAGACGGGATGGCCGGTGGCGCGGGCCTGGTTGAGAGCCTGCTGGGAGTACGGAGCCCAGACGAGGGTGGTGTCTTTGGGTTGGTAGAGCGGGATGGCGAGGCCGATGGCGGCTATGAGGATTGCGGCGATGGTGCTGGTCCAGCGGGCGGGCCATTTGCCGAGGA
>JAOAPF010000438.1 GCA_025462755.1 Edaphobacter sp. | reverse complement strand
ATGTCCTTCAAAGGAATGTCACACAACGAGACCTCCTGAATCGACAGCTTGGACAGCGGGAATCCCTCTACTCGGACTTCATCAGAGAGGCTTCACGTCTCTACGCGGATGCGATGATCCATGAACTGAATGATCTGGTGTCCCTCTATGCGCTCGTAAGCCGTATCCGTCTGCTGGCCTCGGAGCCAGTCGTGAGAGCGGCCGAGGAGTTCGTCAAGCTGATCGTTCAGCACTATGGCGATCCGAATCTGACTTTAGAAGAGATCCGGACGGCCGCGCTCTCCCAAAAGGTGGACCCTCTCGATGTCTTCAGCTTCGCCTGTCGAAGGGAGTTGCGGGACATTCTTCAACGGTGAGCTTTCCGCAACGATCAGTACGTGAGTTGCGCCCACTGTTAGATGACATCTCCTCACCTTCCGTCTCGAGAGCAAATCTGGAATGGTAGGTCAAGCTGAATGGAATCTCCATGTGGGCGCGCCGCAGCGCTGCGTTTTCTGCTGGAGTGCTCGTATTGGGCGCGCGATTCTTGCTCGCTACGGCACATCACAGAAGATGCCGGTCTTGGCTGGAAACTAACGACGATCTCGCGATGCACCCCCGAAGACAGCGGGACTCTCGATTAATTCCTTGGCAAGTTGGTTGTGGTGAGATTCTCGAGTTCGTCACATGGGGTCGTCACAACGTTCCTGGCGGATTACGGGCAAACCGCACCTTACGCTCGGGGGGGGATTCCCGTGATCCGCCAGGGACCATGTGACGGACCCGAGAAACCTTGCCGCAAGAACTTCTCAGGACTAAAAGTCCCGCAAGCACCCCAGAAAGTTTCTTGCGGGATATTCAACAGCAGCGGAGATGTTTCAAATCTGCGCGGTGCCACCGTCCACGAAGAGTTCTATTCCATTTACGAAGCTCGAATCGCTGGATGCGAGGAACAAGGCGGCGGTGGCGATCTCTTCGGGACGGCCCATCTCGCCTCGAGGGATCAGGCTCTTAAAAGTTTCCTTCATCTCTGGACCAAGCGGATCAAGGATCGGGGTATCGATGGTTCCGGGGCTGAGGACATTGACACGTATGTTGCGGTCCTTCAAGTCAACCAACCAGGTGCGCGCAAAAGAACGAACTGCGGCTTTGCTGGCGGAGTAGACGCTGAAATTGGGGAAGCCTTTGATGCCGGCGATGGAACCGTTCATGAATATCGAACCACCGTCGTTGAACAGCGGAAGTGCCTTCTGTACGGTAAAGAGTGTACCTCGAACATTCAGGTCAAAAATCTTGTCGAAACCCTCTTCGGTGACCTCGCCGATCTTGGTGAGTTCTCCGGCACCGGCGCTTGCAAAGAGAATGTCGATCTTCCCCTTTTCGCGCTTGACGACATCGTAAAGGCGATCGAGATCAGCAAGAACGCCCGCATCGCCCTGAACACCTGTGACGTTGCGTCCTATGGCTTTCACAGCTTTGTCCAGAGCGTCCTGACGACGTCCGGTGATGAAGACATAAGCTCCTTCTTCAACGAAGAGCTTGGCGGTCGCCAGCGCCATACCTGACGTGGCTGCGGTAATTACGGCTACTTTTCCTTTGAGCTTACCCATGTTGGTACCCTCTCGCGCCTGATTTCATGCACTGCATGAAGCCCCAGGTCGTCCTTTTCCCATCTGATGAATGTCGTTGTCCAAAGATTCAGAAGTTCAGTATTTATGAACTAAAGGACTATGAATCCCGCTCCAATGAATAGAATCGAATGTATCGATGCGCCCCTTGTTTCATCCCGCCATAGAAGAAGTCACGGTTGAAGCGATCCTGCACGCGCTTTCGGATCCAGTGCGGGTCGCTATCTATGCCGACATCGTGGGCCAGGACTGTCCGCGGAATTGTTCCACTTTTCTGCAGATTGCTGACAAGCCGATACCCAAATCGACGCTTTCCCAGCATTTCAAAATCCTCAGGGAGGCAGGGCTCATTCACAGTGAACGGAGGGGCGTGGAGATGCACAACACGTCACGCTGTGCCGAGGTCGATGGACGGTACCCTAAGCTAATCTCGACCATCGTTCAGGCGCATGAGATTCAACTGTCGGATGAGGCAAAGGCAAGGCGGTCGGCTGCCCGCAGAGCTAAAACGTGAAATAACTTCCAAAGACATGCGCCTTTCGGGCGATCAGTAAAGGGAAACGCCGCAGGATCCACGAATATTTGAGTTTCCGAGCGGAGGTCAAGACAGACGCGGGCACGGCTGCAGCAGCCCACACTGACGAGAGTAAGGTGCGGTTTGCCCGTCAACGGGGAAGAACTAGGTAGCTCGCCTCCCCGTCCCCATCTCGGTAGATATCTCCGTCAATGTCGACTGGCGGGTCCTCCTCAACTCCCTCCTCTCAGCCTCTTCGCCGGCTTCATTTGCGGTTTCGCTCCCGGTTGGCACGCTCACGTCGAGCCTGTTGATCTATCTCGCCTACAAGGCCGACCTCGATCGCAGGAGGGGTGAGACCGCAGAGCATCTGATCTCGTTCCATGCGCGATCGTCAGCTGCAACGGTCATTCACTAGCCAACAGAGCAAACAGAAAAGACCCGTTCCTTTTTGGCCCCAGGGACGAGTCTCTTCCGCTACAGCGACTGCAATCTCAAACATCCGAACGTTGGAACCTCAGGCGCAGAAGCAAATCACGCGCCGCGCCGCGTACCGGGCACGGGATGACCGAACATCGATCGGTCTTCCATCCGGCAATCACTGGCGAGATGCCTCCCTGGCTCCGTCATGCGAGGACTATGTCAACGTGGTCCCTGCCCTTCGCGCGGGCACCCGAGAGGCCTAAACCTTACAAGGCGGACTGTGTCCGCTCCCACGACTGTTACTGATCTGATAGGAGATCTGGCGCCCCTTCACCAGCGCTTCGTGAAAGGACGGGTTGTGGGTTCGGATTTTTGCCATAGCGAGTGACTCCTTAACACCGGCAACTTTTCTTCGTGCACTTTCGCCAAATGCCGACGTTCTCCATAAGAACGCATCCACCACAACGAGGTTGTCCCATTTTTCAGCACCATGCAACTATTTTCAACATTGACTAACCTAATGCGCCGCAAGGGATGGGTAGTTTACGTCGTTGTCTTCGGGTTTGATGAGACCAAGCCCGAAGACTCGACATCATCACCAGATCGCCACCGCCCGCGACCGCGTCATTGGCGTAACGCTTTAGGATTCGTGTGACCTAGAAAGTTAGGAACCGACGGCGAGCGGCCAACAAGCCCTCGATTTGCTCTTCACCAGAAGAAGCGTACCCGGTTCGGGAATTGCCGGCGGGGTCTTGTAGACGATATCGTCGACCGCAAATGGGGCCGCAGAGGGCGAGAAGTTGAGCCCGACACGGTTGAAAGGCCAGTGCTCTGAATCCCTGCGCAATGCGCATGTCGCTGCTCCCCTGCTCTCCATGATTCATACAACGGCTGGATGGTCGGCAACCCTTCCGCCCAAACGGCCAACGACGGGTAAGGTGCGGGTTGCCCGTGATCCGGGAGGAACCGGTAGCCGGAACCGCGGATCGCTTTCGCTATGCCGACTTCCGGTACTAATCCGAACGTTATCAGCTGTCCGTTGCTGGTTCATGTTTGCGGGGACGTAGCTCGGTTCGCCAGAGCGCCTACCTGTGACCGTTGCTAAGTTTTCGCTGGCCCCCGACGAAATTACGGGACCCCAAGGTGCTCAGCCGAGCACTTGCGGCAAACGTCGCCTGACGCCAATCTGGAACCAACTCTCCAGACGGCCAATCCATAACTTTCAGTTCTGCGA
>JAOAPF010000431.1 GCA_025462755.1 Edaphobacter sp. | reverse complement strand
CACCGGCTTCGCCCACCTCTTCGAGCACATGATGTTCGAAGGCTCCAAGCACGTAGGCGAAAAGGCCCACTTCAAATACCTCGAAGGAGCCGGAGCAACCGACATCAACGGCACCACCGACTTCGACCGCACCAACTACTTCGAGACCGTCCCCAGCAACCAGCTCGAACTCGCCCTCTGGCTAGAAAGCGACCGCATGGGCTTCCTCCTCGAGGGCCTCGACCGGGTCAAACTCACCAACCAGCGTGACGTCGTCCGCAACGAGCGTCGCCAGGGCGAAGGCACTCCGTACGACGTCGCGGATGAGCAGGCCTACCACATGCTCTTCCCTCAGCAGCACCCCTACTATGCCTCCGTCATCGGCTCTCACGCCGACATCGAAGCAGCCCGCATCAACGACATCCGCGACTTCCACCAGCAGTTCTACACTCCCAATAACGCGAGCATCGCCATCGCCGGCGACTTCAACCCCGCGCAACTGAAAGCTCTCCTGACCAAATACTTCGGCCCCATCCCCCAGGGACCCAAGGTCGAACCCGTCACCGTCAAGACTCCGCCGATCACCGCCCAGAAGCGAGCCACCGTAACCGACACCGTGCAGCTCCCGCGTCTCTCCGTCGCCTGGCTCACCCCTCCCGTCTTCGCCAAGGGAGACGCTGAAGCCGATCTCCTCGTCCACATCCTCGGCGGCGGCAAAGCCAGCCGCCTCTACCGCAAACTCGTCTACGATCAGCAGATCGCCCAAACTGTCACCTGCAATCTCAACACCCTCAAGCTCGGCTCCGTCGCCAACTGCGACATCACTGCGAAGCCAGGAGTCTCCCTCGACACTCTCGAAGCCGCCCTCTGGAAAGAAGTAGCCAGCCTGCAATCCGACGGCCCCACCCAAGCCGAACTCGATCGCGCCCGCACCGTCGACGTTACTCACAAAATCATCGGTCTCCAGCGTCTCGGCGGCTTCGGCGGCGTCGCCGACACCCTCGATCGCTACAACCAGTTCCTCGACGACCCCGGCTATCTCCCCAAAGACATCGCCCGCTACCAGGCCGCTAATATCGGCTCCGTCAAGCAGGTCGCCAGCCAGTATCTCGGCAAAGACCAAAGCGTCGTCGTCAACTGCGTCCCCGGCAAAAAAGTTGTCGACGACGTCCCCCGCAGCCCCGATAACACCGACGCCGACGCCAAACTCACCCCTCCCTACACTCCTCAGTTTGAAGAGCAGCAGAGCTGGCGCAAGACCGCACCCGCACCCGGCCCAGACGTCGCCTTTCACCTTCCCATCCCCAAGACCTTCACCATGAAGAACGGCCTGCAGGTCTACATGCTTGAAGACCACTCCCTTCCCGTCTTCACCGCGGGGGTTACCCTCCGCGCCGGCAGTGAAGCCGACACACCCGCCAAAGCTGGCCTCGCCGGCTTCACCGCCCGCCTTCTCACCGAAGGCACCACTCAACGCTCCGCCACCGTCCTCGCAGACAACGCCGAACAGATCGGCACCGCCCTCAACTCCGCCGCCGGCGTAGACAGCGCCAACGCCAGCCTCAGCGCCCTCAGCAACAACACCGAGGCAGGCCTCGACCTTCTCTCGGACGTCGTCCAGCATCCCGCCTTCGCCGCCGCCGAAATCGAGCGCATCCGCAAGCAACGCCTCGTCACCATCCTCCAGGAGGGCGACCAACCCGTAGCCTCCATGCTCCGCGTAGGCTTCCGCACCCTCTACGGCGACCATCCCTACGGCTTCCGCCCCATCGGCACCACCGACGGCATCAAGTCCGTCACCCGCGACGACATCACCGGCTTCTGGCAGGCCCACTACGGCCCTAAAGATGCCGCGCTCGTCTTCGCCGGCGACATCAACGAAACCGAAGCCAAACGTCTCGCCGAAAAATACTTCGCCGCCTGGTCCGGAACGGCATCCACCGCCGCCTCCCTCCCGCCCGCACCCAACCAGCCCAGCCTCAAGATCGTCATCGTCGACAAGCCGGGCGCCCCACAAACCGCTCTCTACGCCATCGGCTTCGGCATTCCACGCACAGCCCCCGACTACCCCGCCGTCCTCATCATGAACAACGTGCTCGGCGGTCTCTTCGTCAGCCGCATCAACATGAACCTCCGCGAAGAGCACGGCTACACCTACGGCGCAGGCTCCGGCTTCTTCTTCAACCGCACCGGAGGCCCCTTCTACAGCGGAGCCCAGGTCCGCACCGACGTCACCGCCCCAGCCGCCAAACAACTCATGCTCGAACTCAATCGCATCCGCACCGAACCCCCCACCCCAACCGAACTCAAGCTAGCCAAAGATTCGCTCCTCCACTCCCTCCCCGGCGACTTCGAAACCACCCAGGCCTCCGTCGGCGGACTCCGTGACATCTTCACCTACAGCCTCCCCCTCGACTACTACGCCAAGTTACCCGGCCGCTTCGAAGCCGTCACCCCCGAAGAAGTAGCCAAGGCCGCCCAGACCGACGTCCACCCAGACCAACTAGTCCTGATGGCTGTAGGCGACCGAGCCAAAATCGAACCCGGCCTCAAAGAACTAAACCTAGGCCCAATCGAGTACCGCGACACCTCCGGCAACCCCGTCAAATAATTGCAACCCCCAAAAAAGGCCGGAGAGCAATCACCCTCCGGCCTACTCTTTCCTCAGTCTCGCAGTTGTCGTTGTCGTTGCTTTTCTTGCTGTCATCCCGAAAGGATCTGCTTTTGTTTTTGTTACTTTTTGTCACTCAATCAATACCAATCATTTAGACCGAAGATGCTGAGAGTCTCACCGTGAGCATCGCAGTGGAAAAAATCCGCCGTTGCGGTTGCCCTTGGGTTGCCGTTGCCGTTGGCTTTGCCGGTTTTTGCTGTCATCCTGAGCGCAGTGAAGGACCCCGAAGAACTCCACTCACCCAAACCAATCGGACCTTTCAGCCGACACCGTTCAAGCCATGATCCCGGCCACGGTCTATCCCAAAGACCTCAGGCCTTCCCCAGCACCCCAGCCATAGCCTCCCCAATCTCGGCCGGCGACTTCACCACCGTAATCCCCGCCTCCGACATAGCCTTCATCTTCTCCGCAGCCGTACCCTCACCCCCGGAGATAATCGCCCCCGCATGTCCCATCCGCCGTCCCGGAGGAGCCGTCTGCCCAGCGATAAACCCAACCACCGGCTTCTTCACAAATTCCTTAATAAACTTAGCCGCAGCCTCCTCCGCCGACCCGCCAATCTCGCCAATCATGATGATCGCCTCAGTCTCCGGATCGTCATTCAACAACTTCAGCGCATCAATGTGAGTCGTCCCAATAATCGGATCGCCACCAATACCAATCGCCGTCGACTGCCCAATCCCACGCGTCGTCAACTGATACACCGCCTCATACGTCAGCGTCCCCGACTTCGAAACAATCCCGACCGAACCTTCCTTATGAATCCGCCCCGGCATAATCCCAACCTTCGCCTTACCCGGCGAAATCACCCCAGGACAATTAGGCCCAATCAGCCGAGACTTCGAAGTCTTCACAAACTCCCACACCTTCACCATGTCCAGCACCGGAATCCCCTCAGTAATACAAATCACCAAAGGAACCTCTGCCGCCGCAGCCTCCAGAATCCCATCCGCAGCAGCCGGCGGCGGCACAAAGATCACCGACACATTCGCTCCCGTCTCCTTCACCGCCTCTTCGACGGTATTGAACACAGGCCACCCCTCATGCGTAGTCCCGCCTTTACCCGGCGTAACCCCACCCACCACTTTCGTCCCATACTCCGCGCAGGCCTTCGCATGAAACGTCCCTTCACGCCCAGTAATCCCCTGCACAATCAGCCGAGTATTCTTATCAACCAAAACTGCCATTACTTGCCACCTTTCGCAGCAGCGACTGCAAGATCCGCAGCCTCTTTCATCGTCGTGCCCACCTGAAAATTCAAGCCCGAGTCCTTGAGAATCTTCCGGCCCTCTTCCACATTCGTGCCTTCAAGCCGCAAGATTATCGGTATCGCAACCTTCAGCTTCTTCGCCGCATTCACCACACCCTGAGCCAGCACATCGACGCGCAGAATCCCGCCAAAAATATTGATGAAGATCGCCTTCACATTCGGATCACTCAGCAAAATCCCGAACGCATTTTCAATCTGTTCCTGATTCGCGCCGCCCCCCACATCCAGAAAATTAGCCGCCGACCCTCCCGCATACTGAATGATGTCCATCGTCGCCATCGCCAACCCGGCGCCATTCACCATGCAGGCAATCGTGCCATCCAGCTTGATGTAGTTCAGCGCAAACTTCGAAGCCTCCACCTCCAGAGGATCTTCCTCCGCCAGGTCACGAAGCTCCTTCAAATCCTTATGCCGGAACATCGCGTTGTCATCGAAGTTGATCTTGCAATCGAGCGCCAACAGCTTGTCATCCTTCGTCGTAATAAACGGATTGATCTCCATCAGCGTCGAATCCGTCTCAACAAACGCCTTATACAGCCCCGTCATAAACTTCACGGCATCATTGATCTGCGTAGGCTTCAACCCCAGCTTGAACGCCAGTTTCCGCGCCTGGTAAGGCGCGAACCCCACTGCAGGATCGATGTACTCCTTGTAAATCAGCTCAGGCGTCTTATGCGCGACCTCTTCAATCTCCATCCCACCCGATTGCGAAGCCATAAAGACCACCTTCGCCGAAGCCCGATCCAGCACCAGCCCCAGGTAAAGCTCGCGCTCAATCGCCGAGCCCTCCTCAATCAGCAGCCGCTGCACCTTCTGCCCCGCGGGCCCCGTCTGGTGCGTCACCAACTGCATCCCCAGGATCGCCTTCGCCGCCGCATCCGCCTCGTCAAGCGTCCTTGCCAGCTTCACCCCGCCGCCCTTGCCGCGCCCGCCCGCATGGATCTGCGCCTTCACCACGACGACCTTATTCCCCGCGCCAAACAAGCTCTTCGCAGCGGTATCCGCCTCTTCAAGGGTAGTCGCCATCTCGCCGCCCGGAACCGGCACACCATACTTCCGCAGAATCTCTTTAGCCTGATACTCGTGAATTTTCATAGGGTATTTTTTCGCGAACTGCCCGCTCCAGAAGTGTAGCGGACGCAAACAACGTCGAGCAACGCGAAACCCGAACAACCGTGCGCTTATCGCCCACTTCGACTTTTTGCCTTCGTCTTCGCAGTCGCATTTGC
>JAOAPF010000395.1 GCA_025462755.1 Edaphobacter sp. | reverse complement strand
TTTAGGTCAATGAGGTTCTGGACGTCTGGCAGCATTTTGGATAGCGCTGAGATGATTTTAACATGCGCGCCTGTGCCACTGACGAAACAGGCTGGGAGGGCGGAGTTTAGCGGCTTTTCTGCACATGTCCTGTCCGGCAGTGTAAACTTTTGGCTCTTACTTTGGGTCCTGCTGCCAAGACTGGTATTGAGGAGCTTCCGTGAAACTTCGCCATGTTTTTGCCGTATGTTGCATTTTGTCCCGCGCCAGTTTCGCGCAAACTCCTGCCCCGGAAAATCAAGCGCCCAAGCCACTCAGCATTGAATCGATTTTTGCCGAAGGCGGAATTACGGGCCGCGGGCCAGAGAACCTGAAGTGGAGTCCCGACAGCACCAAGTTTTCCTTTGTACAGCGCGATGACTCGGGTGATCACGGAGAACTCTGGTATGTGGATGCGGTCACGGGCGAAAAGAAAGTTCTGGTTAGCGAAGTAAAGCTGGCGGCGCTTGCTCCACCGATTAATAAGATCAAGGATGAGAGAGAGAAAGAGCGCCTGAGCCGCTACCACGTTGCAGCATATGTGTGGGCGCCCGACTCCAAACATTTACTATTCGACTCGCAAGGGCAGCTTTGGCTCTATGACGTAAGCTCTGGAACCGCGGTGCAAGTCACATCAGCGGCGGATCCCAGTGGCGACCCGAAATTCTCTCCTGATGGAAACCGCCTGGCTTATGTGCGCAAGCACAATCTGTTTGTGAGGCCCGTTGCCGGAGGAGGAGAGAAGGCGCTCACCAAAGATACCGATGCAAATCTGCTGAATGGCGAAGTCGGCTGGCTTTATGCGGAAGAATTGAGTGTGCGCAGCAACTACTTCTGGTCACCCGACGGGAAGGACATCGCATTTCTGCAATCTAATGAAACGCAGGTACCCACTTATCCTATAACCGACTGGCTGCCGACACACCCGACGGTCGATATGGAGAAATATCCCAAAGCCGGTGATCCGAATCCGGTGGCACGAGTTGGAGTCGTGAACGCATCCGGGGGAAAGACAAAATTCTTCACCCTCTCGAAAGATAGCGACGTCTACATTCCCCGCTTCGGCTGGGTGCGAGATGGGTTGCTGTGGGCGGAAGTGTTGAATCGAACTCAGGATCAAATGGATTTGTATTTTATCGACGCTCACAGCGGAAAATCGCAGAAGGTACTTACCGAGACGATTCCCGATGGCTGGGTAAAAGTGAACGATGATTTCCGGGTACTCAAGTCAGGCGACCGCTTCATATGGTCGAGTTGGCGGGACGGCAACCTTCACCTTTATCTTTACAGCTTCGACAAGCAAAACCCGCTCGGGGCTGAGGCCAAGCTCGAAGTCCAGCTTACGAAGGGGGAGTTCGAAGTGCTCGGGGTGGAGGCGGTCGACGATGCGGCTGGAGTCATTTATTTTTCCTGTAACAAGGACGACTTCCGCCAGAAACAACTCTACTCAGTGAAGCTGGATGGCTCGGGTCTCACTCGCGTCTCGCAACCTGAGGGTACACACGATTCCACCTTCGCCGACGACAGCAAACATTATGCGGATGAATCCTCCGCTCTGATGACTCCGCCGCAAGTTGCGGTCTGCAGCACCGCAGGCACATGCCAGAAAGTTTGGGATTCACGAAGTGTGGAGCCTTTCGGACTCCTGCCGCCGAAGTTTCTCGAGTTCAAAGCCGAAGACGGGACGACATTGTACGGAGAGCTACTCTTGCCGCCGGCAGGAAAGGGCCATACGAAAATCCCACTGATTGTGAATGTCTATGGAGGACCGGCTGCCCAGTTGGTTCGCAACGAATGGATCGGTCCGACCGGACTCTTTCACGAACTTCTCGCTTGGCAGGGCTATGCCATTTTTTCGGTCGATAATCGGGGTACGCCGAATCGCGACCGCAAGTTCGAGACCGCTATTCGACACCAATTTGGCGCTGTCGAATTGAAGGACCAAGTCGCTGCGCTGGATCAACTGCTGGCAGAAGTGCCGCAATTAGATCGTAATCGGGTAGGAATCTGGGGTTGGAGTAACGGCGCTTCCATGACTCTATATACGTTAACCCATTCTGACCTTTTCAAAGTAGGTGTCGCGGTGGCGCCGGTCACGGATTGGCACAACTACGATACGGCTTATACAGAGCGTTACATGGGTCTGCCAAAAGACAATCCGCAGGGCTACGAAAACTCCTCAATGCCGAAGGTTGCTGACAAACTCAATGGCGCGCTGCTTCTGGTGCATGGCACGAGCGATGATAATGTGCACTTTCAAAACACTATCCAAATGGTCGATGCCCTCATCAAAGCGAGTAAACAATTTCATTTGATGCTTTATCCGGGGAAGACCCACGGAATCGGTGGGCCGGAAGCACGCGAGCACTTGTTCCACATGATTCAAGACCACCTGGAGCAAGAACTGAAATAACCGCAGCTCGCTGTACTTAACTGTTTACGATTGAGGACCGACAAAATGCACCGCCTCACCCTCGGCGATTTCGAATTAACTGCTGTCTCGGATGGAATCTACCACCTCGATGGCGGCGCGTTCTTCGGCGTCATTCCGAAAGTCTTATGGGAAAAGAGAGTCCAGGTTGACGAGAAAAACCTGGTGCCTACCGGATTAAATTCCGTGGTCGTGCGCACCGGCACGCAAACGGTGCTGATCGAGACGGGCATCGGCAATAAACTTCCTGAGCGCATGGCCAAAATTTTCGGTCAGCCTGCAGAGCTGCTAAACAACCTCAACGCCGTTGGGATTTCTCCCGAAGATATCGACATAGTCATCAACACGCATTTGCATTTTGACCACTGCGGCTGGAATACGGTTCGCCGGGGCAATGATTTTTTTCCTACATTCCCCAATGCGAAGTATTACGTACAAGAAGGTGAATGGCGGCATGCGCACGAACTTCAACGCGATGCGCCGAGCTATTACTCTGAAAATTACGATTCCCTGGTCGAGAGCGGGCAGATGACTCTGTTGCACGGGGACCAGGAAATCGTTCCCGGTATTTCAGTCAAGGTCTACCCAGGGCACACAAGAGATATGCAAGCAGTGGTCATTAAGAGTGGCGGCAAGACGGCGTGTTATATCTCGGACCTGATTCCGACGAGTGCGCACATCGATCTGACGTGGGGAATGGCGTTCGATCTCTATCCATTGGAAACAATAGAAAGCCGCAAGCAGTACTATGCGCAAGCGCTGTCAGAAAAATGGCTGACGATGTTTACGCACGATCCGAATGTACCGTGGGCGTACGTGAGTAAAGACGAGCGAGGGAAGATGGTAGCATTGCAGGCGTAATTGGTATCGATCCTGACGTGTAACAGGCTGCTTCTCTCTTCCCGCGAAGCCTACTACCAAATCCACCTTTGATCCTAGTGTTCAATTCCCTAAAACCGTGTTCCTCCCTTTACGACTCTCGGCGTATTGCCCTTTGTTCCGCAAGATTTAGGATGGCAGACGTCCGAAATTGAGGTGCACTGTGCGGCCATCTACCGGATGTCTTCCTGATGGTTCTCGTACAAGTT
>JAOAPF010000382.1 GCA_025462755.1 Edaphobacter sp. | reverse complement strand
CGGGTCCGACCTTTCGCAGGCCAAACGCAATTCGGATAAGCGTAAAATAACGGACAAGGCCGGGCGCTGCTTGCCCGGTCTCACAAATCAAGTCTATGCAAACAAGGTGGAGGGGCGAATGGCATTGTCAAAGTCTGCATTGCTCCAAGAGATCAAGAAGCTTGCCTATCCAAGCGTGCTAAGCATGCCAACCTCCGAGGCTCCCAAGAGAGATTTGGATGGCACGCGAGCATGTCGGTTGTGCAACGAAAAGGTGCCCTCGAAGCTTCGTAAACAAGGCTGAAACCAACTTGCAGCGGATCTCGAAAGCAGGATTTGTGCGAAGTGGCAGATGCGGATTGATGTCGCGGTGGGGTATAGCCCAACCCTACGTCCGACACGCGGCGAAATAGTGTCGTAATAGGGTCTATTTCTGAGCTATCGTACAGATAATGACGACAGTCTAAGAGTCTATTCGGACACCTCGGCCCGCTCGAATATCAAGATGATCACTTGCTTTACAGTTGCCAAGCACCTCGCTGAGCACGACGATATCTGTACACCCTGAATGCCGCTACCGGCGTCATTGGCATCTTCGCCGTTCAGGAGGATGGAAGCCTGATGAACCTTTGGGCGCAGGATGGCCTGCCGGCGTCTGCCGGCATCAACGGCATCGCCGCCTACTAACCATTGGCCGGGGCGCTCTGCCTGGGACGCCTCGGCTTTTTTCCGCGCCGATAGGAGCCGTCGCTGCGGCGCTCGAATGGGTCGCTCCTTCCGCGTCACTTCGATATACTGAGGACGCGATGCCCGAACAAGAGGTGGAAGTTGGCCTGGCAGAGCCGAAGCACAGTGAGGGCCGCAGCCTCGCGGTCGGACTCACCAGTTTGTTTTTTATCCTGCTGCAGAGCGCGTGTACGGCATTTATGGCGATCAGCGGACTGCGGCTGCTGGTCGGGATCGGATCATTGGCCGCGGCAACAGCGGGGATGAAATTTCTCGATGTGCTGCATGGCGCGGCGCTTCGCATCCCTATGGAATTGGTTGCCATCGCCGGCTCCGTCGTGAATCTCTACGCCGTCCGGCGGATTCGCAGGCTGCGCGCGCGGCCTGCGTCTCAGTGGAGAATGAAACCCGCCTCTACAAAGCTGCTGCGTTCGGAGTCATGGCAGATCGGCCTGGCGGTTCTGACTCTGCTGCTCGTTGCGGTGGAATGGGGATTCCACGTGTATCTTCACGGCACCATCTAGTCCTGCGTGGGTTCCTCCGGGCGGCCGTTCGCACCGTGAGTCTCCCGCGCCAGTCGCGCATGCAGGCGTTCGCTGTAGCCGGCCGGCAGCTCGAAGACGCGATCGTCGGCAGTCAGGATGATCACGTTGCGCGTGGAGTCCAGAATGGCCGAGCAGATCTCGCAGTGATCCAGGTGCTTTTGCACCGTGTCCCTCGTTTCCTCGGGGAGCGCTCCATCCAGATATTCAGAAATGTAGTTCCAAACGTGCTTGCAATCTATGACCATGGGAGCCACCCCCTCTTCGATGCTCGATTTACAGTCCTTAGCTGAGGGGCCAGTTGCTTTTGTAGCCTCATACGTGCACGATGCAATCGGACCTTGACGCTGGGGATACTGATATTCAATGCCTCTGCTGTCTCGTTAATCGTGAGTTCTTCCACATCGCGCATAAGGAACACTTGGCGATAGATATCCGGAAGCTGCTCAACCGCCAGCCGAATCAGATTCCGGACCTCTGCCCGCTCCACGGCCTCCGACGGTATTTCGCGCCAGTCGCGCAAGAGGGCAGGTGAGATGCCCTTATATTCGTCCGGATGTTGATCGAGCGGCTCCATCCGGACAAGAGCCTGCCTGCGGAGGCGAGTCCGCGCCTCGTTGATCGTGATACTGATAAGCCACGTGCTGAATTTGGATTCCGCGCGAAATGATTCGAGCTTTCGAAACGCCCTAATGAAGGCCTCTTGCGATACGTCCTCTGCATCTGCCTCGTTCTTCATATACGACAGAGCCATGACGTAGACACTTCGCTCGTAGGGACGGATGAGCTCATGATATAGCTGAATTTCCCCTGCGAGGACAGCGGTAATCATTTCCGACTCTGTGCGATTTGCGATTTGAAGCAGCTTCACTACTCAACAGCTTTCAGCAGCTTGGCGACGAGAGTATCAAATGCAAAGAAACCTGCCCCAAAGATCAGAACCATCAGCGACGCAAACAGGAAGGTATAAGGATCCGCCACGTAGAACTTTCCGGGGTCGGAGAGGACCGCCGAGAGCGCCTCACGGTCCGCGGTCCAATATGCAACGAACATGTTGCCGGCCAGTAGGAGCGAGATCGGGCGCGAAAACAAGCCCCAGATAAGAAGAATCCCCCCGACAAACTCCAGGGTCGAGACAAAAGGAGCGGTGAAACCTGGAAACGGGATGTTGAGACTGGTGAAGAACCCCGTAATTCTCGCTAAATTGTGTAATTTTCCCCACCCAGTCTGGGCAAATTGGAATCCCCAGTAGAGACGCACCGCCAGAAGCATCACGGACTGGAGGGATGAAAACGCTGATGCGATCCGGCGATAAAGTACTAGCAGATGAGCCATCGTTACCTCGTGAAGTATGAGTCTCGCTCGCGACCAGCGGAAACATTGTTTCGCATCGTTAGAAACTCAGCGAAGGGTTTGGTTACAAAAACATGTCTAGGGCGCATTGTGTAACCGTTTCGCGTGCCATACGTCAGATGTTCGCCATATGGCTGGAGGTATCCCAATGCAGCTTCGTCCCGCGATCGCAATTTTGTTTGCTCTCCTGGCTGTCCCTCTGGAGTCGCATGCCGCTTCTCCTGACAGTTCAAGCAATGCCACGCCGTCATCGGTGGCGATCGTAGAACTGTTTACTTCGGAAGGATGTTCAAGTTGCCCGTCGGCTGACTCGCTCCTCAGGCAGATCAATCTGAAGCAGACGAACGCGGGACAGCTCGTCGTCGGTATCAGCGAGCACGTGACGTATTGGAACAATCTCGGCTGGAAGGATCCATACTCCTCGCCAGTGTTTACGGATAGACAGAGCGTCTACGCTTCGCGGCTCTCGCCCGAGGGCTCCTACACGCCACAGATGGTCTTGAACGGTCGCGATCAGTTTGTGGGAAGCGATGGCCCGGCGCTCGAGCGAGCTCTGCGCGATGATGCTCGAAGAGAACATTTCGTGCTCCGCATCGTCTCTTCTGCGCCTGCTTCAGAGGGAATCGACGTGAAGTTTGCCTTCGCCGGCAATCCATCGAAGCTCCTCGATATCATCGCAGTTCTAGCGGATGATACGGACCGATCCAACGTTCTGCGAGGAGAGAACAGCGGCAGGCAACTTCAACATGTCTCCGTTGCTCGCTCCATGACGCGCGTGGCTACGGTGAGCGATGGTGGCGAGCAATCCGTCCATGTTTCGTTTCCGGAAGAGCTTTCAACAGGTAGCGGCTCGGGCCATCACTTGATCCTCTTTGCTCAGGAGCCGCACCAGGGTGCGATCCTCGGGGCAACCACGATACCATTCTGAAATAGGCGAGAAAGGCTGTAACCATCCGCTTCCCTAAGCTTCAAACATGCGGCAAGGTAAGGGCAATCATTGAAATCCGACTGCACTCCTCCAGGCCATCTGCAGCAGGTAGTAATCAATATCCCCAGGCATAGAGCCCTATGCCCAACCGACGAAAGGAACTCTTCATGAAGAGCAACAATGTAAACAACCTCGTGCTGGCCGCGGCTTTCGCCGGCCTTCTTGGCGGTACCACTGCCCGTCTCAACGCCCAACCTGTTTCCGGACACTCGGAAACGACTGCCAGCTCCTCCGCGTTTGCCGGTGTCCTAGCAGCAGCCGATCAGAAGGACTTGCCCAAGCACGCCTGCAAGGGACAGAACGATTGCAAGGGCCAGGGCGGCGGCGACAAGGCGCACGCGGGCAAGAATGCCTGCAAGGGTCAGGGCGCTTGCGCCACCGACGGTTCCAAAAAGTAACCCTCAACCCGTGTAGGAGGTTCAGCTCCCGATGGACCTCCTACACGAACCTCTTGTGTCACCCAGAACCGGAGTACAAATGCCTGCCAATCGTTTCAATGGATACACCGACTATGGCGTCGGCATCGGCCTAAGAGTTCCTCACTACGACCACATTCTCTCCAGGAAGCCGGTGGTAGATTGGTTCGAGATCATCTCGGAAAACTACATGGTCGATGGCGGCCGCCCCCTCAAGATCCTCGATCAGATCCTCGACCAATACCGAGTCGTTCAGCATGGCGTTTCCATGTACTTCGGGAGTGCGCAGCCACTGAATCGTGACCACCTGAAGCGAATCAAGGAACTGACCAAGCGAACTAAGACTCGATGGCTGTCCGATCATCTTTGCTGGGGCAGCGTCGACGGCCGCTATACTCATGACCTGCTACCGCTCCCGTATACATTTGAAGCGATTCGCACCACGGCGGAGCGCGTGCGCATGGTACAGGACTACCTTGAAATTCCAGTTGCTGTGGAAAACGTCAGCAGCTACGCTGAATATCACGATTCGGAGATGACTGAATGGGAGTTCTTGAATGAAGTCGTCCACACCGCGGACTGCGGCATTCTTCTTGATGTGAATAACATCTATGTGTCATCCCAGAATCACAACTTCGATCCGATGGAGTATGTGAACAGCATTCCCGCTGGGCGCGTAGCCCAGATTCACATCGCTGGACACTCAAAGTTTGAGAAATACACACTCGACACCCACGACCATCCCGTGCTCGACCCCGTATGGAGACTGTACGCCCGGGCCATTGAACGGTGCGGTCCAACCGCAACGCTGCTAGAGTGGGACGACAATATCCCCTCGTTCGAAGAGGTTCACGGCGAGGCTCTCAAGGCGAATCGTCTCCTGCTCGCTACGGAGTCTAGCGCGATTCCGGCGGAGATCTCACAGCTCGAGGAGGCGCACGTATGACGCTTCTCGAACTTCAACGCCGCATGGCGGAGGATGTCCGCCGACCGCTAACGGCCGACTTCGAGATGCGGGATACCACGGATGACGGCGCGTCCGTCGGGGCGATCGCGGCAAGCTATATCAGTTCTAACGACCGTCTCTCTTCGTTCGAGCGCCTAGAGATCTACAATCGCCAGTATTGGTTCCGCTTAATTAGCGCAGTATCCGAGGACTTTCCAACGCTCAACGCCTTGCTTGGCGCCAAGCGCTTCGATCTCTTGATTCTTGCTTATCTCAATGAGCATCCGTCCACTTCGTGGACGCTCCGGGATTTGGGTGCGAAGCTGCCACAATTTCTCGAGGCTCATCCGGATTTCACAGGACGTCGCCATCGCCTCGCTGTCGATGTCGCGAGGCTAGAGTGGGCATATGTAGACGCGTTCGATCGGAAACACCGAACCCCACTTGCAACAGAAGAAGCGCAAGCGATAGGACCAGAGTCCAAGCTGTCTTTGCAGCCACACCTTCAATTGTTGGAACTGAACTATCCCGTCGACTACCTCGTGCTCACCGTCAAGAAGCACGCCCCGGAGTCCGAGATCGTGAGCAATGCCGCGAATCGGCGCGAATCGAAGGCCCGCCTGAAGCTACCCCCGATGAGGCAGGAACGAGTCTGGTTAGCGGTTCATCGCTTTGACGATTCTGTTTACTATCGCCGAATTAATCTAGAAGCATTTCTGCTGCTAAGCGCTTTGCGTTCCGGCGCATCTGTCTTTGAGGCTGTGACACGTGCCTTCGAGAAGACGAAGCTCAACGCAGAAGAGCAAGCCAACGTATTACGGGAGAGCTTCGCTCACGCGTCCGAATTGGGCTGGTTTTGCCTTCCTGAGGCGGAGGAAGATTCTAAGGTTCTTTAGTTAACTGCTGATGCCCTCAGACCGAGGACGGTCCGCTAGGCTCATTGCATCGCGCCTGCGGGCTTGATCCCGACAAACGAATACAACGGTGGGCTTTCAGTCTGACCTCCCTTCGCTCTGCCGAAATGCTAAGAGCGCGCTTTACGCGACCTGCGCTTAGATACGTCACCTAAGCTGACGGCACAACACTAATATCTCGTCTCACTACTCGGTCTTCTAATAACGAATACGTCAGTCAACGATTGAGTAGACTCACCGCAAGGACTCGTCACTCGCATGATGAGCCACCAAGAACAACGCTAATAGTCAATTGTCGCGCTACGCGAATACTCCGGTTATAAGAATCATTAGCTAGCGAAAAGTTACAAGTGCATCGTAGTTATCTATTGGGGACTAGTCGTCGCCTTAGTGACCAAAAAAATGTGATTATAGTTGGCATTTCGTGTAACTAATCGCGAGCCAACCATTCTTATAACCACACGGCTAGGTGCAGAGGTTTCGCTCGACATACTCGTCGTGTAGCCTCTCTAAGGAGTTCGACAATGATTCCAGTATTTCGTGGGTGCTTCCCTTTCGGAAGCGACCTGAGTGTGTCCGCTTTGCGGTCTCGCTTATTCTCCTCCAGTAAGCTACTCATCTTGGCCAGTGCGACAATGATGAGTGGTCTCGTACCATCAACGGCGTTCGCGCAAAAAACTGTGGCAGCTAAGCCACCCGTGTCTCCTGAGATGCTGGCCGTGCACAGCAAGGCACAACGTCCAGTGGCAACGACTCCGGCAACGACACCTGCCACTACGTCGGTTGCCGCGACTTCGCCCGGCTTCAACTCAGAGCAGGGCTTTGGCGGAACTGCCCGATTGAGTCCAGGGCCGGGATGTAATCTATTCCCTGCGCCCGCCTCTACCGGCGCCGCTGTTGGTCTGTCATACTTTGGGCCACCTCCATCCACCGTTAATCCGAGCTTAGTCGGACCTGTTCAACTCTTGAACTCAGGCAAGGTCGATGCTTTGAACGGGACTATCACCCTGCCGCTTTACAAAGGTACTGTTAAGGGCAAACCCGTTTGGTACATTCTCACAGACGTTTCCGACCAGGGAATCGCCAACGAACTGGGGTTGAATTTCTCAGCCAAGCTGGGGTTCGCGGAGAATGCTGCTAGAACCGGCACACTCGATGCAAACGGAAACATTGTCTTCGATGCAGGAACTGTGGATTTCAGTCCCCAACGGAACATCGTGCCGGGGCCCGCTGGACAGGAATTTCCGCCGAAGTCG
>JAOAPF010000374.1 GCA_025462755.1 Edaphobacter sp. | reverse complement strand
CCCACCCAGATCGGCTATGACTCCGACGACCCCATGGCCCTCGGCGAAGTCGGCAAGGTCGGCGTCGCCATCGACTCCATCGAAGACATGGAGCGGCTCTTCGACGGCATCCCGCTCGACACCATCTCCACCTCCATGACCATCAACGCCACCGCCAGCATCCTGCTCGCGCTCTACGTCGCAGCCGCCAGGCGCAGCGGTGCCGACATCCGCAAGCTCTCCGGCACCGTCCAGAACGACATCCTCAAGGAGTACATCGCGCGCGGCACCTATATCTATCCGGTCACCCACGCCATGCGCATCATCACCGACATGTTCGCCTGGGCGGAGCGCGAGGTGCCGGAGTGGAACACCATCTCCATCTCCGGCTACCACATGCGCGAGGCCGGCTCCACCGCCGCGCAGGAGGTCGCCTTCACCCTCGCCAACGGCATCACCTACGTCCAGGCGGCGCTCGACCGCGGTCTCAATATCGACAGCTTCGCCCCGCGCCTCTCCTTCTTCTTCAACGCGCATAACGACTTCCTCGAAGAGGTCGCAAAATTCCGCGCCGCCCGCCGCCTCTGGGCCCGCGTCATGCGCGAGCGCTTCCACGCCAGGAACCCACGCTCCTGGATGCTGCGCTTCCACACCCAGACCGCCGGCTCCACCCTCACCGCCCAGCAGCCGGAGAACAACATCACCCGCACCGCCGTCCAGGCCATGGCCGCCGTGCTCGGCGGCACGCAGTCGCTCCACACCAACGGCTACGACGAGGCCCTCGCCCTGCCCACCGAAGAGGCCGCCCGCATCGCCCTGCGCACCCAGCAGATCATCGCCATGGAATCAGGCGCAGCCCAGACCGTCGATCCGTTTGCGGGTTCCTACTTCATCGAGGCCGAGACCACCCGCATCGAGCGCGAGGCCGAAGACTACTTCCAGAAGATCGACGCGATGGGCGGCATGCTCCGCGCCATTGAGCGCGGCTTCGTCCAGCAGGAGATCCAGAACGCCGCCTACGACTACCAGCGCCGCGTAGAAACGGGCGATGCCGTAGTCGTCGGCGTCAACCGCTTCACCCGCAACAACGAGCCCGGCGTCCCCACCCAACGCCACGACCCCGGCTTAGAGCAGCGCCAGGTAGAACGCCTCCGCGCCTTGCGCACCAAGCGCAGCCAGTCAAGATGGCAGCAGGGCATCGAAGCAGTAAAAGAACGTGCCCGCAACGGCGACAACCTCATGCCAGCGATCCTCGAAGCCGTCGAAAGCAACTGTACGGTGGGTGAAATCGCTGGTACATTACGCGAGGTATTTGGAGAGTACAGAGAAACTGTGGTTATCTGAGACGCATTTACACCAGAAGTGTCATTTCAGCGCAGCAAGGTATACGAGCTCCTGAACAACAAGTCTGATATCCCCAAGAAGCGGGTCGATGTCTCCGCGATGGGCATTGTATCTGCGGCTGTGAGCCGACTTGTCGCCGATGTCCTTCAATTTTCGCATTGCCTGTTTGCAGTTCCTCGTGAGATTCCAGCTCGTTTCTTGAAGACACTTATCAATTAGATCTTTGAGATAGAAAAAATCACCTGCTGGATTTTTGATTTTAACGGCGATGCCGTGATATTCGAAGCTCTCGATAATCAGAGTCTCTAGGAGGCGCCTTATCATGACGGCGCAAGCGTCATACCATCCATTTTGATAAGCCCCGTTGATCTGATTAGACACTCTCTCTATGTATCCACGCGTATTTCGCACGATGGAGTCGAGAATTACCGTCTGAGTGCTCGACCGCAAACCTTCCTCTGGAGGGCCAAGTTCCTTTCTGATTTCCTCCTGAAGTGCCTTTGCAGTGACAAAGAAATTGCGTGCGAGTTTCATCTCTATTGTCTGTCTGCCCCGTAGAGGTGTTTGGCCATGCTCGCGAAGATTTGATCTATCTGGTCTGGCGAGGCCTCAGGAGCAATATGAATCTGAACGTCAATGTGTAGACCTGGTAAGCCGGTATGTTGAGCTGGGGCATTTGGGCGGGTTGCAGGCGCAGAGTGCAATGGGCCACTCGATGTTTCCAGATCAGTGTGTTCACTCACCTCGCTGAACTCGGCTTCATCCGCAAGCGCCTTAAACGTGCCCACCGTTTTCGCAATGACCTGCTTTCCACCTGTCGAGCTTGTACTGAAGACATGATCCAATTCAGTTTGAGATCTCTTGTTTGCGTCTGGGTAGACGGCGAACAGCTCTGCGTAGCCCTTCCGGATTGCCTCGCCGAGTACTCGTTTGTGCTTCGCACCTCGGTAATTTGTCCAAACTGAGGTCGGGATGCCCGAGTTGTCGGTCAGGCCTATAAACTTCAGGACGCCTAAGAGGGACGCATCATTACTTGAAGTGAACCCGACCGTTTTCAACCACTGCTGGGTTATTTTAGGTGGAACTCCAACTTCCCGAATCTTCGCTAGTAGTGGTTTTATCTTCCCGGTAACAGTCGTATAAACAAAGTCTGCCATGCACCGTCCTCACCTATGTTGAAAGCAACAGCCCGCATTAGCGAGTCGCGCCACCGAATAGGAGCGGTGCGTAACAGCAGTCGCGGTAGAAGCCATTCGATTATAGCTAACGATAACTGTTACTTGGGCATGGGCCGCATGAGGGGAGAGCACTTCCCGAAACGGGCCGAATTCATAGAATGTTGCGAAGCACTTGAGCCGGGCCGGGTGCCCCATCCTAGCTCCGCTAGGGTGGGGGTGTTCTGCAACGATCCAACAGTCTAAGCGGGCTTCTTCCCCGACAAAGGCTCCAACTCAAAAGTAGCCTCGGGAAACACCACCCACATCCCCAGCCGTGAAGCATCCGTGCGCCAAAATGCAGTCACCGCACCGGCAAGCCTCGCCTGCTCGTACACCGCCTCAATCAGTTTCCGTCTCACGCTTTGCCGCGCCGCACGCGATCAGTGCGGAACCACCGGCCGATAGATCAAACCAATCACGATGCCCACCGCAAGCCATTCGATGAAGTAAGCAACCGCTTGCTGCATGGTCAGTGTCAGCCCGATGTTCAGGTTCACCCAGTTGTGAACCACAAAAGCACAAATCGCGAAGACGCCGATCAGCGCACCGAAACGTGCCCCCTCGGTCACGCCGAAACCACCCTGGTAGAGCATCGCGTACAACACCGCAAGCACCACCATGGCCACGAACATGGCAACCATTCCCGCCGGCATCACGCTCTTGATGCCTTCTTGCGACCGGTACACTGCCGGGTATTTTGCGAATTGATTCTTGAGCGTGGGCAGCACCATAAACATAAGACCCCCGAGCGCAAAGTACGCCACGAAGGCCCCAATCGCTGCAAGCGCGATCCGTCCGAGGTTCATAGCAAACCTTTCTAAATTGGCTGGACTTACCGGGCCCGCTTACCCCCGATGCTGGGTCAGGGCTCGCTACGCCCCATCCCGCGCCCGCTCCAGCGCCGGAATATCCAGCTTCACCATCCCCATCATCGCCTGCATCACCCGCTGCGCCTTCGCCCGGTCAGGATCGTTCAGCATCGCGTCCATCGTCTCCGGAGTGATCTGCCACGTCACCCCAAACTTGTCCGTCAGCCAGCCGCACGCCATCGTCGAGCCGCCGTCCGTCAGCTTCGCCCAATACTCGTCGATCT
>JAOAPF010000345.1 GCA_025462755.1 Edaphobacter sp. | reverse complement strand
ACAGTACTAATGTCCCGATGTCGGCTCAATCCTTGCTCGATGAGTGCATTGGCCTGATATCGCCAAATGAGAATCAACGTTACCGAAAACCGGATTTTTCGGGAGCTGCCGTCGTGTCACTGGCGAGATGCTCGTTGCTTCCAAGAAGCGGATTTGAATTGGTGGTCCAGACACAGCACTCAGCCTCTAGGTGGCTAATCTGGGTCATTTCTGGGACTGGCTGGCCTTCAGTTTCGTGGAAGAGAATCCTCTTGAGCGACTGAGAGCCAAAAGGTCGCAAGGCCTATAAACAAAGCTCAGCGACACGGTGGAGGCTGTGAGTGCGCCTTGCGATGTTCGATTCGACTGTTACGTGCTCAGAGCGCTTATGTTTCGTTGAATTGCCTGCGGTGGCTGCCCGAAGGCCCGAATGAACGACCTCCTCATTCGGTCGCGATTTCCGAATCCATTCTTGTGCGCAATCTGCTCCGCCGAGAGTCGCCCCTCTTCCATCATCAACCGGGCAGCCTCCACGCGCAGTCGCTCGATTGCTTTAGCGGGGGGTTGTCCAGTTTCGTCTTTGAACAGCCGACTGAATTGCCGCGGGCTCAGAAAAGCAACAGCAGCGAGCTCCTCCATCAATAGCCGCTTGCTCAGATTCTGTTTGGCGTAAGTAAGTACGCTCTGCACCCGATCGGACGTTGCATCCAGATCCAGCAACGTCGAGTGCTGGGACTGTCCGCCCGCCCGGCGGTGATAGACCACCATCAGCTTGGCGGTCTCTCGAGCCATCTCGCGGCCGAAGTCTTCCTCCACGAGCGCCAGCGCAAGATCGATCCCGGCGCTCATTCCAGCCGAGCACCATATGGGACCATCGGAGGTGAAGATACGATCGATTTCCAGATTGACCTTGGGATAACGCTGTCGCAAAGATTTTGCTGACTCCAATGGGTAGTCGCTCGGCGGCCGTCGAGTAGCCCCGCCTCGGCGAGAACGAATGCGCCGGTGCATATTGAAGCGATACGAACTCCTCGTCGACCCACTGATCGGAGATACCTCACCACCCCCCGGGGGGCAGCCGCAGCAGGGTTGTGTTCGCCCGCTACCAGGATCGTGTCGAAAGTGCGGCGCTTATACGATTCAGTCAGAATCCTACTTCCGACCGAGGTCGCGACTGGTCCGCCATGCTCTGACACCAGCGCAATCTCGTAGGCGGGGTATCCCGCCTTCCAATTCACCATCTCGAACACAGCCGAGACAGCCAGGTTGACCGTCGAAACCTGGGGATACAAAACAAAGCCGATTCGGTGCGCTCGTTTCACGCCATCACCCTAGCAGAAGTCCACCGAATGTCCTAAAACGCCTGATTCATGACATATCCGCGCTGAAACGCGAGCCTAGAATCGCGTCACACCGCAACCGCAAAGGATGCCCGGCCTCCCGTTCTGATAAACCGTGGAAAGAGATCGCAAATATGAAGCGCAAGGTACTGATCACCGGGGCAACTGGAGACACGGGCCGTGCTGCTATTAAAGAATCTATCCGGCGCGGACTCGATGTGCGTGCAATGGTTCACGTCAAAGACGACCGCTCAACGCCTTTGGAAAAGCTCGGTGCCGAAATCATAGTTGGCGATCTCCATCAGATCGATACAATCCATCAGGCGCTGGAAGGCAGCGATGCGGCCTACTTCGTATACCCCGTGCAACCCGGGCTGATCGAAGCAACTGTCAACTTCGCGCAGGCTGCAAAAGAAGCGGCCGTAACGGCCATCGTCAATCTCTCGCAACGATCCGCCAATCGCACCTCCGTCAGCCACTCCTGCCGTGATAGCTGGATCGCTGAACAGGTCCTCAACTGGTCGGGCCTGCCCGTCACCCATCTTCGGCCCACCTACTTTCTCGAGTGGCTGCTCTACCCATGGCAGCTTCCCTTGCTCCGCGAAAAGGGCATTATCCGCCTGCCCGTCGGCAAGGGCCGCCATGCACCCATCGCCTCGGAAGACATCGGACGTGTCGCGGCCGCAATCCTCGAGAACCCCGCCCAACACACCGGGCAAACCTACCCGCTCTTCGGTCCAGTGGAGATGAACCACGAGCAGATAGCCGCGGAGCTCACCATCGCGCTCGGCCGGCCCATCATCTTTCAGAACGTCTCCATCGACGAGTACTGCAGGTCACTCGACGCCCTGGGAATACCCGAGTACGTCGTCCAGCACTTCCGCGGCGCCATGGACGACTATCAGCACGGTGTGATGTCAGGAATGAATGACAACGTTGAGAGACTCAGCGGGCGAAAGCCGATGAGCGTCAGCGAATTCGCAAAACGCCACATGGAGAAACTAAACCCCAAGAACGTCGCATAGCCCTTCCACATTTCAAAGATTGGAGTTCTTATGAGCCAGGAAACAGCCCCCGATGCCATCGCGCCCAAACGTCCTTTCCCTGTTCTGCCCACGAACAAGATCCTGGCCCTCGGACGTTTCACCGCTCCGCCAACACCCGAGCAAGTCAAGGCGATCTTTCCGCACGAAGTGCCGGATACCCTCCAACTTTATCTTGATGGCAAGATCGAACAAATGTGGGCTCGCCAGGATCAGAAAGGCCCCGTCTTCCTGATGAATGTGACCTCCGTGGCAGAGGCGCACACCATCCTAGAGAAGCTGCCCCTCGGTCAGGCGAAGCTCATGGAATTCGAACTAGTCGAGCTGACTCCTTTGACGCCCCTTCACATGCTCCTCACCGAAGGTTGGGCGAACGGCCCTAAGTAGAGCCTCATCCCAAATCGTTGCAAGCGCGCTCTGGCAGTAGGGTTTCCTATGCACGCCAAATCGTCGAGCATCCGGTGGCCGAGCGATCCGAATCTTCACTTAAGGAGTGTGCAATGCAGCACCAGAGTCTCGGTAACTCAAATCAAGAAACAGTCGAAGGCGTAAGCGGGCTAGAGATATTTTTTCGGTCTTGGCGTCCGGACGACAAGCCTCACGCAACCGTCGTCATTATCCCTGGTTTCAACGCACACAGCGGATACTACGAATTCCGGCGCGTTCCAAGAGCATGAGAAGAAGTTGCGAGGGCTGCTCCTGAAGCCGGATACGCAGGCCCTGCTTGCGCAACTCGCCGGTTGCGGCGTCCACCTCAAAGACACCGAAACGGAAGACTCGC
>JAOAPF010000298.1 GCA_025462755.1 Edaphobacter sp. | reverse complement strand
AACGCCAAAGCCGTAGCCGACCTCCCATTGAATGGCCGCGACTTCACCCAGATGATCGGCCTCACCGCCGGATACGCCGGATACAGCGGTGGCGGATACGGCTCCCTCAACGGGACCCGCGCTAATCAGATGAACTGGCAGATCGATGGCGTCGACAACAACGACCTCTGGCACAACATCCCCGCCGTCAATCAGGGCGGCGTCTCCGGCATCGCCGGCATCATCCTTCCCCTGGACGCTGTCGACCAGTTCTCGGCACAAACCCAGTCAGGCCCAGAGGGCGGCCGCAACCCCGGTGGTACCGTCAACCTGACTCTCCGCTCCGGCACCAACTCCCTGCACGGAACCGTATACTACTTCAACCGCAACGAACTCTTCGGGGCAAAGAGCCCGTTCTCTGACACCAAGCAGAAGGTCCGGAACTACAACACTGGCTTTTCTGTCGGCGGCCCGTTTGTAAGAGACAAACTCTTCGGCTTTCTCACCTTCGAACACCAGCGCTTCGTAATCGGCCAATCCGGTACAGCCACAGAACCTTCCGTGGGCTGGCAGAACCAGGCCAAGGCCCTGATTGCCTCCAAGGGACTTGCGGTCAATCCACTCATGCCAGACGTGCTCAACAGACTGTACGGAGCGAACGTTCTCGCTCAGGACACCGTCGGTGTAGTCAACAACTATCACTCCAGCGATCCCGAGTTCGGCTACAGCTGGAACGGGCTCGCCAAAGTCGACTACCATCTCAGCGAGAAGGACAATCTCAGCGCCCACTGGTTCGTCGGTCAAGGCAACCAGGTCGCGCCCGTGGGCTCTCAGCTCCTTGCCTACTACGAAGTCGCGCCAATCCATGTCCAGAACATTGCGATCGTTTATAACCGGATGATCGCGCCTGCGATCTCCAACCAAATGCTGATGGGGGTCAACTACTTCAACCAGGTCTTCAACGACAACAACACCGGTCAGAATGTTCAAAGCGTCGGCTTCATTACAGGCGCCAGCTTCCCTAATGCCCCGAACATCAACATCGGCAGGCCCGCCAGTTCAAGCGGCGGCACAATCAACTCGGGCAGCAAGTTCGACCCGGCGGGCCTGACACCGCCCGAAGGCCGCAACGACATTACTGGTCACCTCACCGATCAGCTCTCGTGGGCTAAGGGAAGGCACCAGTTACGCTTCGGAGGCGAGTTCCGCCAGGCTCAACTTGACGAGTTCTACCATCGACACGCCACTGGCTCCTTTACTTTTGATGGCAGCCGCATCGGCAACACCACCTACGCGGGTGCGCTCGCCGACTTCCTCCTCGGCGAGACCTCTGCCGCCAGCATCACCATCGGCGATCCCGAGCGCCAGGTCTTCGTCAACACCTGGTTCCTCAACGCTGGCGATTCCTGGCAACTCTCGCCAAAACTCAACGTCAACTATGGACTGCGCTACGACTACGAAGGCCCATTCCACAACACCAACAAGGATTTGTCCGTCTTCCGGCCAGCATTGACCTCGTCTAACGGTCTCGCCTTCCAGGGCAGCCAGATCGACTCTCTCTTTTCCAGGTACTACAAAAATTTCAGCCCACGCGTCGGCTTCAGCTATGCGCTGGACAGCAATACCGTCATCCGCGCCGGCTACGGCTGGTACGCCGACACGCCAAACCTCAATCCCTTCCTCGATAACCGCCCTGGCAACCAGGCTCCAAATGGAGTCGAAGGCAACCCCGGCGGCGCAAGCCCTGTCTACTCCGTATCTGCGGCAAATGGCGGAGCGAACACAACGATTGTCAAAAATGTTCCTATCTTCCCGTCCTCGGTCGGTTATCCGTGCGCTGCCACCTCGCCGTGCGGAGTATTCTCTGTCGACCCAAACTTCCGACCCTCCTACAACGAAAACTACAGCGTCAACGTCGAGCACACCTTGGCTCCCAGCGTCATCATCCAGCTCGGCTACGTCGGATCGCAGGCGCGTCATCTGCTTAGCCTTCTCGACATCAACCAGGCTCTCCCGGGGGTGTACACCACAGACGCGCAGCGCCAAGCCACTCGTCCTTACTACAAGCTGTATCCGCAATACGGCAACATCAACCAGATTGAAAGCATCGGCACAGCAAACTACAACTCGCTTCAGGCACAGATTCGCGTCACCAACTGGCATCACTTCTCCACGCAAACCATTTACACCTGGTCTCACGCTCTCGATGAAGTCACCGCCTATCGCGGCGCTCTTCCCCAGGACAACAGAAACTTCAAGGCCAACTACAGCAACTCGGACTTCGACAGCCGGAACACATTCGCTAGCTTCATGAGTTACGAAGTCCCCGGCTCCCAGCATATGAAGCATCTCACGCAAGGTTGGCAGGTCAACGGCTTGCTCTCCTTCCACGGCGGTCAGCCCTTCACCGTCAACGCCTCCGGAGATATCAGCGGCACCAACGAAGGCAACGATCGCGCCAACCAGATTGGTCCGGCTCGCGTCGGCTATCAGGGCCAGTCGGTAAACGCAAACTGGATCGACCTCAGTGCCTTCACTGATCCCGCTCCTGGAACTTTTGGCAACACCCGCCGCAACCAGTTCTACGCCCCTGGCTACAGTGACGTCGATCTCTCTGTCTTCAAGAACATCAGGATAGGAGAGCGGCTCACCATCCAGTTCCGCGCCGAGATGTTCAACCTCTTCAACCGCAACAACTTCGCTCCTCCTTCTGCCTCCATCGGCGGCAGCTCAAGCCTCTTCGACACCATTGGCGATTACAACGGAGCCCCCGGCATCGGTGCTGGCGAACCCTTCAACACCCAGTTCGGCGGAAAGATTATCTTCTAGGCGCCCCACTCAAACAGGCAAATGCCCCACTCAGCGGAAACGGGTGGGGCATTCTCGTTTAGCAAAGTGTTCGCACCTAAAATTCCACTTCTACTGCGGCGCTCCTCAGACACAGATATCCCATCGCTTCGCATCCAGGATTGTAACCGTCACCCGGCGAACCTACTCCAAAACTAAAGCAGCTTTACCGAACTCACCTTGATCGTGTCGCCTTGAACATCGCCGCTGACGTTCACCCGAAGATGGTCCGTCTTATCGGACGCCTTCAGCGCTTCGGCAATCTTCGCATTCCCGTCCGCGTCAAACTTCAGGAACTTCTTGTCCGCAGTAACAATGCCGTAGCCGCTCTTCTCGCACATCAAGGCACAGTCGCGCGTATGTGCATCCGCGGTCGCCGCCACCTTCTTCGAGCAGGCCACATCAACCACCGAGACATCGTTGAAGGTCTGTGTTGCCGCCAGCGCGGGCGTAGCCATCAGGCCAAGCGCCAGGAGGGAAGTAAGTATTTTCATCGTTATTCTCCGTTTCGTTGTAGACAGGGTCGGACTGCCGCGTCCGCCAAATGACATCCCTCGTAGGGACAACGAAAATCCTACCCCCGCCTCCGCAATCAGTCTAGGGTCAGAGGACGATTTATGCCTTCTCTGCTCCGAGCGCGCTGGCAGGCAGAACGCTGGCGGACAGCAGAAGCAGCCCGCGAAACCTAAACCGGCCACTTCCACTCGCGAATCTCCTCGCTGTCGATCCCGTTCGCATGCGCATAATTCACACTCTCGATAATCTGCCCCTTCAGCCACTCCTTCGTATGAGCCGCCGTCGCCTGCAGCCGCGGCACACGATCGATCACATCGATGGCCAGATCGAACCGGTCGATCTGATTCAAAATCGCCAGCTCCAGCGGAGTGTTGATATTCCCCTTCTCCTTGTACCCGCGCACATGAATATTGTCATGGTTCGTCCGCCGGTACGTCAGCTTATGAATCAGCGAAGCATAAGCATGAAAATTAAAGATCACGGGCTTGTTCCTGGTAAACAAACTGTCGAACTCTCGCGAAGATAACCCATGCGGATGTTCCTCCTCCGGCATCAACCGGAACAGGTCCACCACATTCACAAACCGTATCTTCACGTCCGCACACCGCTCCCGCAGAATGGCCACGGCCGCCAGCGCCTCCGCCGTAGGAATATCTCCCGCGCAAGCTATCACCACATCTGGCTCGTCGCCCGCATCATTACTGGCAAAGTCCCATATCCCAATCCCTTTCGTGCAATGGATCACCGCCGCATCCATATCCAGATACTGCAGGTGCGGAGCCTTGTCCGCGACAATCACATTCACGTAGTTCGTACTCCGCAAACAGTGGTCCGTCACGCTCAACAAACAGTTCGCATCCGGCGGCAGATAAATCCGTGTTATCTCCGGCGACTTATTCGTCACCACATCCAGAAACCCAGGATCCTGATGCGTAAACCCGTTATGGTCCTGCCGCCAAACCAGCGAAGTAATCAACAAATTGATCGACGAAATCGGCGCCCGCCACCGCAACTCCAGCTTGCTCTTCTCCAGCCACTTCGCATGCTGGTTGAACATCGAATCGATGATGTGCACAAACGACTCATACGATGAAAAGAACCCATGCCTCCCGGTCAGCACATACCCTTCAAACCACCCCTCCAGCGTATGCTCGCTCAGGATCTCCATCACCCGCCCATCGCGAGCCAGGTACCCTCCATCCGCATCTTCCGGAAGCATCTCCGCCTCCCAGGTCTTCCCGCTCGCCTCATAGATCGCCTGCAATTTATTCGAGGCCGTCTCATCCGGCCCAAACACGCGGAAGCTCGTCGTGTTCTGCTTCATCGCATCACGCAGAAAGTGCGCAACAACATCGGTCGGCGAAACCTCAATCTGCCCAGGCTTCTCCACCTTCACCGCATACTCACGAAAGTCCGGCAGCTCCATCGGCTTCCGCAGCAGCCCGCCATTCGCATGCGGATTCCCAGAAATCCTCCGCTGCCCCACCGGAGCCATCGCCCTCAACTCCTCCACCAGACGGCCCGATTCATCGAACAACTCCTCCGGCTTATAACTTCGCATCCACTGCTCAACCAGCTTCAAATGCGCCGGGTTCGTCTTCGGATCGAGCACCGGCATCTGGTGCGCTCGCCACGATCCCTCCAGCTTGTGTCCATCAATCTCCTTCGGACACGTCCACCCCTTCGGCGTCCGCAATATAATCATCGGCCACCGCGGCCGCTCCGGCGTAGAACCTCTCGGCGCACTCCGAGACTTCTTCTGAATCGCGCGAATCTCATTCACGCAATCCTCCATCACCTTCGCCATCAACGGATGCATCTTCGCCGGATCGTCTCCCTCAACAACATAAGGAGTCCACCCATATCCCTTGAACATCCACTCCAACTCCTCCGGCGAAATCCGCGCCAACACCGTCGGGTTCGCGATCTTATAGCCGTTCAGATGAAGTATCGGCAACACCGCCCCATCCCGCACCGGATTCAAAAATTTATTCGAGTGCCACGAAGTAGCCAGCGGCCCGGTCTCCGCCTCACCATCCCCCACACACACCGACACAATCAGATCCGGATTATCAAACGCCGCGCCAAACCCATGCGACAAGCTATACCCCAGCTCACCACCCTCATGAATCGACCCCGGCGTCTCCGGCGTACAGTGACTTCCGATTCCGCCCGGAAACGAAAACTGCTTGAAAAATTTCTGCATCCCCGCAACATCTTCGCTCTTGTCCGGATACACCTCCGAATAAACACCCTCGAGATAACTATTCGAAAGCGTCGCCGGCGCCCCATGCCCAGGCCCCGAGATATAAATCATGTCCAGGTCATACTTCTTGATCAACCGATTGAGATGCACCCAAATAAACGTCTGCCCCGGATCCGACCCCCAATGCCCCAGCAGCCGATTCTTGATGTGCTCCACCTTCAGCGGCTTCCGCAACAGCGGATTTTCCAGTAGATAAAGCATCCCGACGCAAAGATAGTTACACGCCCGCCAATAAGCATCCATCTTCCGCAACTCATCTGCCGACGGAGCCTGATCACCCTGGCTCTTCCCCTTCACCGCTTCCTTAGCCACACTGCTCATAAACATCTCCTTCGCGCAAAGTAAGTGAATCGAAAACTACCCTGGTCGTTTTTTGCGGTTGGTGCGGGGTTGTTGCAGTTGTTCCTTGGTTGTTTGCAGCTGTCAGTTTTTGCTGTCATCCTGAGCGCAGCGAAGGATCCCGAAAGACTCGATCGATCACAACCGTCCAAACCCTTTCGACCCGAGCCCTCAACCACGTCCGCCAACACCAGCCCGCGCCATACGATCCACATGCACCGCAATCATCCAATCCTCTTTTGCCGGAACAACAAGCACCATCGGTAATGAGTCAGATGCGCTCACCCTCCTCACCGCATCACCCGTCGCCTCATTCAGCGCAGAATTAATCGAAATCCCAAAACTCTCCAGCCCACCCACAATCTCCACCCGCGACCGAGCATCATGCTCCCCAATACCCCCCGCAAACACCACAGCATCCACCCCGCCCATCAGCGCCATAAACCCACCCACCGCCTTCTTCACACTTCGCGCAAACACCTCCACCGCCAGCCGCGCTTTCGCATCGCCTCGTGCAGCCGCCTCACGCACCGCCTTCATATCGTTCGGCATCCCCGACAGCGCCACCATCCCCGCATCATGATTCAGCATCTTTTCCAGCGCATTCACCCTATCGGCCCCCATCTGCCGCAGCAGATAGAGCACCAGCCCCGGATCGAGATCCCCCGGCCGCGTCCCCATCACCACTCCACCCGTGGGCGTCAGCCCCATCGTCGTATCCACCGACCGCCCATCCACCAGCGCCGTCACGCTGCATCCACTCCCCAGATGCGCAATCACCATCCGCCGCGGAAACGTAAATCCCACCTCCATCCGCAACTGCCGCACGATCGACTCGCAGCTCAGCCCATGAAACCCGTACCGCCGCACCCCGCGCTCCCGATACACCACCGGAATCGCATACGTCGTCGCCGCCTCCGGCATCGTCTCGTGAAACACCGTATCGAAGCATGCATAGTGCTCCACATCCGGAAACCGGTCCATCATCTCCTTGATCACTTCAATCACCGCCGGATCATGCAGCGGCGCAAACACCACCGCCTCCTCCAAATCCTTCATCACCTCCGGCGTAATCTTCTGATGCCGATCCAGCTTCGCCCCCGGATGCACCACGCGATACCCCACCGCATCCACCTTCGGCAAGCCCTCCCCGCTCACCGCCTCCACCACCAGCCCAATCGCCTCCACCGGCGTCTCCGCCTTTACCTCACTATGCCCAGCGCTCAAATCCCGCCCATCCGCATCGCGAAACTTGAACCCAGCCTTCGCCGCGCCGATTCCCTTTACCTCGCCCTCGAACAACGAGCGCAGCTCCCCTACCCCTGAATCAAACAAAGAAAATTTGATCGAAGAAGATCCGCTATTGATAACGAGTATGTGCACAGCAGCGCCCTCATCAATGCCACTGTCCCCTACAGTACACCGGTCGCATCTTCCACTTTGTGAATTCCCGCCAACCGGAATTCAACGCTCGCCCCCCACAAATCCATCAACCGTCTGATATTTGTCTCGCTCATGTAAAAAGATTGCACGAGACGCCCCTCTATCGGGTTCCGCATCCCTCCAAGCAATAAACTCACACCAGAGACGGACTAGCGACAGAGCACCTCACACCAAGCCACAATCGCCCCGGCTCACGTCACCTCACATGGCGACCACACTCCGACAGCCTACGACTTCTACAACGACAACAGATCGCGGCACCTTCCTGCTCCTTGCCGGACTCGTCGGCTTCATCTTCGCCTTCCGCATCTGCCTCACCGTCCTCTGGTTTCAGGACGCACCGGAGAGCGCATCCCTCCTCTCCGTCGCACTCAGCCTCACGCTATTTTTCGCTGCGGCGCTCTCCACCATCGGCAGCACGCCCGCCATCCCCACCTCCTGCTTCCGTACCGCCGCCCTGCGCGCGATCGCCTTATTCCTTACCCTGGTCCTCCTCAGCCTCCTCTGGACTCCCGCACCGCTCGCAGCCGCAGCAGGCTACTGGTGCGCATGGGCCGCCGACGTCGCAACCATCTGGTTCCTCCTGCGTGATGGGCCTCCCGAAAATTCCGCCGCCGCCATCATGAAGGGCTTCGTCTCCGGTTCCTGTCTCGTCGCGATTATTGCCTGGTCTCTCCCCGCGACCCGGGACCTACGCCTCGGCGAAGAAGACTTCCTTCATCCCAACGCGCTCGGCTTTCTCTTCTCCATCGCAACCCTGCTTGCCGGCCACCTCGCGCGCAAAAGCAGCGTCTGGATATGGCCCGCTCTCTTCCTCGGAGCCACTCTTCTGCGAACCCTCAGCAAGAGCGCCATCATCGCGTTCATCGCCGCCTTCGGTTTCGCCTTGATCAAGGATTCAACCCTCTCCCGCAAAGTGAAGATATGGATCGCCACGGCTGCCACTCTCATCCTCGCCTCGCTCTCGGGACTTCTCGAGGCCTACCTGACGACCTACACCGAAAGCACAGGCCCGGAAACTTTGACCGGCCGAACCCTCATCTGGGCCATCTCCCTCGAATACGCAATCAAAAAACCTCTCCTCGGAAATGGCTTCTACTCCTACCGCTTCGTCATCCCGCCCATCGGCAAATTCGAAGCGCAGCAAGCCCACGACGAACTCCTGCAGCAGTTCTTCTCCTTCGGAGCCATCGGAGTCCTCCTTACCATCGCCCTCTACTGGATCTTCTTCCGGCAGATTCGCCGCGCCGCTCCCGGGCACCTCAAAACCCTCGCCGCAAGCCTCCTCCTCTTCGCCCTCATCCGCGGCCTCACCGACACCCAGAACTTCGACCTCTCCTTTCCCCTCTGGCTCATGGCCATGCTCTCCATCCTCTTCGCCGCGCAACAACCATCGCCGTTCTCCAAACGACTGACAACTGAGAACTGATCGCCATGAATACCCATCTCAAAGACACCCTGCGCTCGATAGCAGAAGCCACGGGCCTCGAACTCAGAAAAACCAGCGTCTACACCTCCCAGAAACTTCGCCACCAACTCCTCTTCTCCCAATTCCCGATCGACCTGGTGCTCGACGTAGGCGCCAACACCGGCCAGTTCGTCCATCAATGCCGTGCGGCTGGCTACAAAGGCGAAATCATCTCCTTCGAGCCCTCCGCCGCCGCCCACGCCCGCCTCCTTCGATCCGCGGCAGCAGACCCCCTCTGGACCGTAGCCGACCGCATAGCCCTCGGCGGAACAACCGGAGAGGTCGAAATCAACATCGCAGCCAACTCCTACTCCAGTTCCATCCTCCCCATGCTCGACTCCCACCTCGCCGCCGCCCCAAACTCCGCATACCTCCAGAAGGAGAAGGTCCCCCTCCGCCGCCTCGATGATCTCTTGGCCGACCACCTCGCAGACCGCCTCGCAGCAGCCACCCCCGGACGTTCCATCTTCCTCAAGCTCGACGTGCAGGGCTACGAATCCCAGGTACTCGCCGGAGCCACGCAGCTCCTCCACCACACCCTCGCCGTGCAACTCGAAATGTCTCTCCTGCCCCTCTACGAAGGCGAAACCCTCATGCCGCAGATGCACGCCGCCATGACAGCAAAAGGCTTCGACCTCTGGGATCTGGAACCCTCCTTCCGCGACCTCGCCACCGGCAGGCTCCTGCAAATCGACGCCATCTTCCTACGTTCCTCCCTCGCGAAGCAACTCGCCTGACCCAAAAGTCTCACACCCTCCTCCGACAAAATCCCCCGCTTCCAACTAAACTCATTTCATGTGTGGAATTGTTGGATACATTGGCCCCCAGTCCGTCGTCCCCGTCATCATTGAAGGCCTGCGCCGCCTCGAATACCGCGGCTACGACTCCGCCGGCATCGCCGTAGCTGGAGGCCCCGAAGGCCTCGCCCTCCGCCGCGCCCCCGGCAAACTCCGCAACCTCGAAACCGTCATCGCCGACGCCCCCCTCAACGGCTCCTTCGGCATCGGCCACACCCGCTGGGCCACCCACGGCCGCCCCACCGAAGAAAACGCCCACCCCCACCGCGACGGCAGCGGCACTCTCGTCGTCGTCCACAACGGCATCGTCGAAAATTACCTTACCCTCAAAAACGCCCTCATCGCCAAGGGCCACAAGTTCGTCTCCGAGACCGACACCGAGATCATCGCCCACCTGATCGAAGACGAACTAAACCAGGCCGCCGCCGGTCATCTCTCAAAGGATGTCATCCTGAGCGGAGCGCGCAGCGCGGAGTCGAAGGACCCCGAGAGATCCGGCACATCCCAGGCCGCTCGTACCTTTCAACCCCGAAATCCCGACTCCTCCGAAGCCAACACCGCCGAAGCCGTCTTAACCCTCCCCGAAACCAGCAACGGCCACCACCCCGCCATCCCCCTCGAAGAAGCCGTCCGCCGAGCCGTCAAGCGCATCACCGGAGCCTTCGCCATCGGCGTCCTCTCCGCGCACGAGCCCAACAAGCTAGTCGCCGCCCGCATGGGCCCACCCGCCGTCATCGGCATCGGCGACGGCGAATTCTTCCTCGCCTCCGACGTCCCCGGCATCCTCCACCACACCCGCAACATCCACTTCCTCGCCGACGGCGAACTAGCCGTCCTCACCACCGAAGGCGTCCACCTAACCGACTTCGAAGCCAAGCCCATCCCACTAAGAATCCAGCGCATCACCTGGGACCCCATCCAGGCCGAAAAGGCCGGCTACAAGCACTTCATGCTCAAAGAAATTAACGAGCAACCGCGCGCCATCCGCGACACCACCCTCGGCCGCGTCTCCCTCGACACCGGCCACGTCTTCCTCGAAAAACTAGACATCACCGACGCCGAACTCAAGCAAGCCAGCCAGATCACCATCGCCGCCTGCGGCACCAGCTGGCACGCCGGCCTCGCCGGCAAGTTCATGATCGAGCGCCTCGCGAGACTCCCGGTCGAGGTTGATTATGCATCCGAGTACCGCTACCGCGACCCCATCGCCGACCCCCGCGCCATCGGCCTCCTCATCACCCAGTCCGGCGAAACCGCCGACACCCTCGCCGCCCAGGCCGAGCTCATCGCCAAAGGCTCCAAGACCCTCGCCATCTGCAACGTCGTCGGCGCCGCCATCACCCGCAAGGCCCACGGCACCCTCACCACCAACGCCGGCCCCGAGATCGGCGTCGCCTCCACCAAGGCCTTCACCGCCCAGCTCACCGCCCTCTTCGTCCTCGCCCTCCATCTCGCCCAGGTCCGCGGCACCATCACCGACGCCGAGTCCCTCAAGCTCGTCGACGAACTCAGCAAACTCCCCGGCAAAGTAGAAGAAGTTCTCCGCGCCGTAGACGACCAGTGCTACCAACTCGCAAAAGTCTTCCACACGGCCAACGACTTCCTCTTCCTCGGCCGCGGCATCCACTACCCCATCGCCCTCGAAGGCGCGCTCAAGCTCAAGGAGATCTCCTACATCCACGCCGAAGGCTACCCCGCCGGCGAGATGAAGCACGGCCCCAACGCCCTCATCGACGAGACCCTCCCTGTAGTCTGCATCGCCACCAAAGACCCCAACGACCCCTCGAGCGTCCTGAAGTACGAAAAAACCTTAAGCAACATCCAGGAAGTAACCGCCCGCTCCGGCCGCGTCATCGCCATCGCCATCGAAGGCGACGAAGAGATCAAGCAGCTAGTCGAGCACACCATCCAAATCCCCCAGGCCCCCGAACTCCTCCTACCAGTCTTAGAAGTAGTCCCCCTCCAACTCCTCGCCTACCACATAGCCGTCCGCCGAGGTTGCGACGTAGACCAACCGAGAAACCTCGCAAAGAGCGTCACAGTTGAATAATTCGCTGGGAGGTGGTCATGAAAAATTGACCTGTTCACATAAAGAGCGGGAATTACTTGGCAGCTTTGACTGCTGTTCCGATAAGCTCCGCTGTTGCTTTCAGCGATTTTTCTGAAATACCTTCAAAACGTTTTGGCGGGTCAAATATTTTCTCCGTCGGCGAAGAGAAAATGTTGCGAACAGAATCTATAACGAACGTGGTATAGCTTCCATCCGATACAGCACCATCCTTCTCTAGGATTTGATAAATCAATTCTCGGTAAGGTGTCAGAGAGATAGAGATGCTGGCTTTGAATGCATATTCTTCTTCGAGTCGACGCTCCCTGTTGTATTGAATGGTGCAAAAGCTTATCAGGAAGCCCAACGGAATATTCATCGACAATTTAATCCAAAAAGCGGCGCTGTGTAAATCGCCTTGTGCTGCATCCCGAGCGATCACGTAAGTTAGTCCCACCACAATGGCGACAAGCACTGCAATTGCTCCCACCCAAAGATATTTATTATCGGAAATTGTCCGTTGACGCTTATTGAAAGCTCCGAACTGACCCACTCCAGTTGCATGCGCCACTTGCTCTTTTACCCTCTCTTTAAGCTGCTCCAACTCTTCGATGTGTGCCTTGATATCGGTTCGGCTCTGCGCGAGGGCTTCTTCTGTGTCTTTTCTCAATCCAGCCTCAACCGCGGCGATCTCAGCCTGAACATTATCTGAAAGTTCTTTATGTCTTTCCGTTTCGGCCTGAATCATTGCATCAGATTTGGTCTGCGCGGACTTTAACCGAGCTGATTCATTCTTCGTAACGGTGGCCACGAGTTCTTCAAGGGTAGCTTTGTTCTCATCAAGTTGAGTCGTAATTTGCTCAGCTTGTGCCGCCTCCATTTCTTTCGCCGAGTCTGACAACCTCTCTATTTCGGCACTTATATCAACACTATTGTTTTGAAGAGCTTTAGTTAGCTGCTCATCAGCTGATGCTAGAAACTTCTCCGCAGTTGCGACCGATTCATCTATGTCCCCACGATACTTCTCGATAGCTCCAAAGAAAGTTTCAATTTCCTCCTGCATCGGTGCAATTGCAGCCAGAGACGATTGAGCTTGTGTGGACGCAGCATCGATTTCCCGTTGTGCGTCACGAATCGACGTAACGCTGTTTGCAACTACGTCAGCATCCTCGTTAGTTTTGATTTTGGTCGCCGCAACGGTAATGGCATTCTCTTCTGAAGATCCCTTCGCGGCTGCGATTGCTTCCATGTCTGATTTCGCAGACTCGCTGAGCGCCTTCAGGGTTTCGGCATTCAACTTGCCGCTTTCCAAAAGAGAAAGCAGTGTGCTGATTTGTACTTCCTGCTGTTTCAGCTGATTCATCTTTTTCTGATATCCAAGTATCTGATCGGATAAATGGTTCAGTCCGTATTGCCAAATCGAAGTATTTAGGGATTCAACTGCGCCTTCAAAGTTAACAGTCTGATCGGTATCGGCCATGAAGCCCTGAAGCGCTTTTGAGATTGCTTCCAGACTTGAAAGCAGGCGCTTTTGAACCGTAATCGGAAGTTGGATAAGCTTTTGTTCGCGGATAGCGTTATCAATAACGTCGCGGCCGGAAATGAAGTTTATTTGGATTTCCTTGAAGGGGATCTCGCCTCGATCCAAATCAAACTTGTTTGCACGCGCACGCGCTTCTGCCGAGGCTAAGGCTTCGTCAGAAAGTGTCGAGCACAATGCAAAAAGTTCGGAAATGTAGTCGCGTTTCTCAGTCGAAGGAATGGTTTCTTGCTCCACGGTTCTCCATAGCTATCACTAGAATTGATCGATTCAACCTTCGCACGCTTGACCAGAAGCCGCAAGAACTAATTGGCGGGTGGCCCATACATAAAATCCAGCCATACCCATTCTCGAAACCCAACACGCTAGAATTTCACCATGCTCCCGTCCTCCACCCAGGCCGCCACCCGTTGGGCAAAGATCCTTCTCCTCGCCGCGATCGCGCTCTTCTTCACATTAGTCGCCTTCAACAACATCACCGACTTCGACACCAACTACCAGTTCGTCCGCCACGTCCTCGCCATGGACACCACCTTCCCTAACAATCACTCCATGTGGCGAGCCATCCGCTCCCCCGCCATCCATCTCGCCTTCTACATCGGCATCATCCTCTGGGAAACCCTCAGCGCGCTCCTCGGATGGGCCGGAGCCATCGCGCTCTTCCGCGCCCGCCACGCATCCCCCGCCGCCTTCGCCGCTGCCAAACGCACCGGAACACTCGCCCTCACCTCTGGCCTCATGCTCTGGCTCCTCGCCTTCACCACCATCGGCGGAGAGTGGTTCCTCATGTGGCAATCAAGGGACTGGAACGGACAGCAAGCCGCCTTCCGCATGTTCACCACCGAAGCCCTGATCCTCATCCTGCTTCTCTCGCCCGAAGCCGAACCCTCCCTCTGAACCCACAGCGGGCAACAACCCATTCCCAAAACGGGAATCCCAAAAAATAAATCCAGAATCCGTGGCGTATTTTTCGACCACAAAATACGACCATCAATTCACCACGAAATCACCACAATCCCACCACAAATTCACCATCAAAAAACCACCTGCAAAAACACAAAAAACCTCCAGGGTGAGCGGGTGGCCCATACATCCAAACCAACCCATACCTCGAGTGCCCCATCCATGCAGTCTCATCGCGCATGAATAGGGCACAGGATGTTTGAGGTTACAAAGAAGGATGCACTCGGCTGTGCCGAGCGATTATGCCCACTGTTTACCCAACCCCTCCAGTCCGGCTGCCGCAAGATCCTGGGGCAGCATCACCGGAAAAAACTCCACCGCGGCATTGAAGGTAAGAAACCACGGCTCGGCCAGTGACGGAATCTGTGACGTCTCCGCCATGTCAACAATCAGGACTCCACACCGCCGCCCATTCCGGTCCGCCATGAAGTACGCCGCCTCCGGCTTTAATTGATCGAGAATCTTCTTCGTCTTGGCTCCAGCCGAGCCATCCCTCACCGCCGCATTGAACTGCTCAACCGGGAATGAAACAAACATCATCATCCGCATGGAAATCTCCTTACCGCCGATAGGCGAATATCTGAAGTGCACCGTAGGGGAGGACCGCAAACTACGCCGCGAGACCCCGCCAGTCAAGAAAAATCAAAGCTCCCCGTAAACCGGGCGGGTGGCCCACACATAAAAACCCACACATACCGCGGGTGCCCCATTCATGCAGTCTCATCGCATGAGTGGGCCATCGCGCAAAAGCGCGATCCGCTTTCCTCCCCCAGTCACTAAAATCACGACATGCCTCTGGGCCTCGAACGCCGCCACAACTTAGGTCATCTCCACTTCATCACCCTCAGTTGTCACAACCGACTTCCCTACCTCGACTCCTCCAAACCCAAAGAAGTCCTCGAACAGGTCATCGAACGCACCCGCCGTTCCCACAATTTCCTCCTCTACGCCTATGTCCTCATGCCCGAACACATCCACCTCCTCCTCAGCGAACCCAAAACCCACTCCCTCTCCTCCACCCTCCGAGTCATCAAAGGCGAGTCCTCCAAACTCCTCAAAGGAACGCACCGCCACTTCTGGCAGCCGCGCTACTACGACTTCAACGTCTTCACCACCAGAAAATTCAAAGAGAAAATCCAATAGATCCACCGCAACCCCGTCACCCGAGGCCTCGTCTCCAAACCCGAAGACTACCGCTGGAGCAGCTTCAACCACTACGCCACAGGCGAACCCTGCCCCATCGAAATCGAATCCGAATGGACCGCTCGCCGCCGTGTCTGACTCACCAAAACTGCGGGTGCCCCATTCATGCAGTCTCACCGCATGAGTGGGCATTCGCGCAACGCGCGAACCGTCCTCCTCAATCCAGTTGACGATTGCCCCGTTCCCCCCAAACGGGTACGCTTGGCCTATTCCCATCAGGAGAACTAGCATGCACGAAATGCAGCGCCGCTCCTTCCTCCAACTAGCTCTCGCCGCTCTTCCTTCCTCTCTCCTCGCCGAGACACCAGACACTGCTCCAACAGCAAAGGCCATTCGCGTGGACGCGGGCAAAGACCGCGAGGGACAAACCCGCGCCATCGGCATCAGCGCCACCACATACAAGGTCCTGACCCTGGACACCGACGGCGCCCTCTTCACGCTGGAACAGTTGAATCACCAGAAAGGAGGCCCGCCCCGCCACCTTCACTACACTCAGGACGAATTCTGGTACGTCCTCGAAGGCGAATACCTCTTCGAAATCGGCACCGAGCGTTTCCACCTCAAAGCAGGTGACTGCATCCTCGGCCCGCGTCAGGTCCCTCATGCCTGGGCGTTCGTCGGCGACTCCACCGGCCGGGTTCTTATCTCCTTCACCCCCGCAGGCAAGATGGAAGCTTTCTTCAACTCACGCTATCCCCCCGGCAGCAAGCCCGGCGCGTACGCTAGCGCATCCAGTGACCCCGCGCTGATGCGCCCCTTCGGCATGGAGCAGGCAGGCCCACCAATAAAACTAGACTGACGGGCGGGTGTCCCTCCACTCACCAACGATTCCGCAAAGACACACACTTGACAGATCCACACCCCACAGACGCCCATCAAGCGTGACCTCGCAACCTCGCCAACCTTGAAGTCCAGACCTAACCAACCTGTTTAGAAGACTTTGACGCACTTTTGACGGGGTAGGGGGGACCCACAACAGATCCAACTCCTCATTTCACAATAATCTGGCCCTTCACCCGTTCGAACTCCGCACTGGACAGGATGCGCCTGCGCACCAGATCACGCGTAGAAGTGTACGGCCTGTGTTCAACGATCTTCCCTGCCACCTCCGGCGTCACCCCAGGGAGCCTCTGGAGCTCTGTGACGGATGCCGCATTGATGTCCACGAGCCCCTTCCTCGCAAGCCCTTCGGCAACACCACGAGCAATCGCCCCGGCATCCCGCTTCGCCGCTGCCGTCGCATCCGCAGTACGCCGCTGAAGCGAGTCGGTACTGTTCGGAGAGCACCCAGCCACAAACAGAGCCTGCAACAGAGCCACGCACAGGAGCAACGCCGCCATGGAAACAACCCTGACCATGAATGTGAGATGCAACGCGAGTCGGCAGGGAGAGGGTGGCCCATACATAAAGTCCAATCCACAGGTGAGCGAAGAAGGGGGAGTACGCTATGCCCCCAGATACATCACATGCACAAAAACCCCCAGCCGCAGGTTGTACGCCAGGTACCAACCGGGTGATCCGGATCGTCATACAGCACGATATCGTCCCCATCCCAGTCCCAGCCATCACAGAAGGCCAGATCAAATGGAGCCACGGCGAAGTAAACCCCGCCAATCCGAAACCGTCCAGGCCCCCCTCCAGCCAGATGCCACACGTGACGCGGACCAATCCCAAGCGTAAAGCGCCCATGCTCCCACGGATGGTCAAGACGATAATGCGGAAATTCAGGCCCCCACTCATGCCCGATCCACGCTCCGTCCGCGTGCACATGCGGAGCATTTGGATGTCCCGGTGCATCGCTGAAGTTATGCGGCATAACCATCGGAGTTCCATGGAATGGAGCAGGCCCATGCATAGGAGCGGCGGGAGCATGCCACCCACCACCCCGGTGCTGCCCCAACATAGGTAAAGAAAGAACAACCACCGCCGCCAATAGTACGAGAGGTTCCTTCATAGGTCTCCCCCCTCTGCAACAGCCGTTAGATGCCCAGTGGCCCAGGTCTGACCTATAACAAATTTGGGCGCCCCGTCTTCGCGACAGTCTCATCGTCCCTAATCGAGGTCCCCAACAGTTTTGCTGGTGGGGTGAGCTTCGGTGGGCATTCGGGCTACGCGCGAACCCTGGGCGCTCCATCTGCATCTCAAAGAACCAACAAGCATGCCCTCCCCACCGCAGGGGGCACTCTCGTCTCGCTCCAAGCCCACAAGTTCAATCCATTCTACGAAGCCACTCCCAGCAACTCCTGCTCCGCCCTCAGCCAATCCTGCTCGGCATAGCCATCCTGCCAGCCCCGCTCCGCCCAGTACCGCGCCGCAAGCTGCGCAACCTCCTCGTACGATGGCGTACGGCTCGCCGCGATATCGACCGTCTTGGTCTTCGAAGCGGCCTTCACCTTGGTCTTCGCCGCGGACTTGGCTGCTGCCTTCACCGCGCTCCCCGTCTCACCCTTCGGCGTCTTCACGGCCGTCGGTTTAGCCGGTGCCTTTGTCTTCTTCACAGTCTCTGTGCTCATAGAAAGTCTCCTAAAGTCTCGTTTGTTACGTCCTTTCTATATTAAACAAGCCAGGCGGCCCTCGCACATTGGCCTTCCACCCGCAACGAACCAAAAAAGGTTCGGATCCCGAAGCGCGATCCGCTCTCCTCCTCCAGCCACGAACGCAAACCACACCAAGCAAGAAACTTAACCAAGCCGACCATCGTCAGACAGATACAAAACAGAATAAGCAGGAGAAAAAATGACCCTTGGCAACAGGAGTGTCCGACTGCGTCCCCTAAACTTCGCGCCAACAATATTGATGATCGGGGCGCTCGCCGCCCCTACCGGCATCGCCGCAGCCCAACCACCCTCCCACGGCCCCGCCAAAGGATATCTCCTGATCACCGGAGGCGCGACCCAGCCGCCGGACTACCAGCGTTTCATCGAAATGGCCGGCGGACAGAACGCCCGCATCGTCGTTATCCCCACCGCCTCCGTCACCAAGCCGACCGACCACGCCACGCTGCAGACGCAGTACTGCACCGGGCCAAAAAGCCCCTTCGCCGCTGTCCCCTGCACCGTCATTCACACCACCGACCGCACCGTCGCCAACTCGGCTGACTTCGTCGCACCCCTCACCACCGCAACCGGAGTCTGGATCGAAGGCGGCCGTCACTGGCGGCTCACCGACGCCTACCTCGACACCCCCACTCTGAAGGAGCTATTCAAAGTCCTCGATCGCGGAGGTGCCATCGGGGGAGGCTCCGCGGGCGCGACCGTTCAGGGCTCCTACATGGTGCGAGGCTCGTCCAACCCCGACGACAACACCATCATGATGGCCCCCGGCCACGAGATCGGCTTCGGCCTCTTCACCAACGTCACCATCGACCAGCACGTCGACGTTCGCCACCGCGAGAACGATCTCGCCATCGTCATCAAGGCTCATCCGCAGCTCTTGTGCCTCGGTCTCGATCAAAGCACCTCCATTACAGTCCATGGAGACAAATTGACCGTGAACGGACCCAAGCGGGTCGCAGTCTGGGATGGAAAAGACCACGACGGCAAGGGCTTCTACTACCTGCAGACCGGCGACCAGCTGAACACGGCCACACGAGTTCCCACCCTTGTGCCGCACCCCGCAGAGACCACCGACAAGGAGTAAAAGGCGCGCCCCTTCAATGCCTCAAGCACTCCGCTTCTTCTTCGTTGCCCCTTCACTCGCAACAGATTTCCCCTTCCGGCTCGAATGTTCCTCTTCCTCCGGGTGCACCAGCTTATTGAAGTTGCTGACCTTGCCGTCAGCCGTCTTCTCCTGATAAACCAATTCCAGATTGTTCTCATCGAACTTCTTGAAAAACTCGTCCCAGGAAATCTCTCGCAGGTTCTCATCCTTGTGGTGCGGTGCCTTAGGAAACTCAAACCGCAGAATTCCGGGTTCGTTCTTCCGATGAGTGCTTGCGACCTCAGCGGGCACAGCACCCCGTCCTTCAGCCCATCTGCGAATCTCGTCATGATCTCGTGTCGTTTTAGAAAGTGCCATAATCAACCCCGTTTAGAAAAGTCGGCTTTCACTCCTAACGGATAGAGGACATCGTTCACAGGTTGTATGTTTGTAGATCCTTCGTAAACCCCGGCTTGCCCACCCTGGCGCCTATTCTTCGCGCACTTCGAAAAGGTTGGAATGTAAACCGCCAAACAAGCCTTTGTCACAAACCCCAGTTGACATACGAGCGCCTCAGAGAGGCCCGTGGAGCGCGGCCCTCTAACCCGAGAACCCTCAAGTCCAAACCTAACCAACCTGTGTAGAAGACTTTGGCACACTTTTGACGGGGCGGGGGGTTACCCAGAAATACTGAGCGGACACCAAACTCCTTCGACTTGCGAAATCAAAACACTCTGTGCCATACTGAGCCGCCCTTACTCGGAAAAAAAACGCCCCGGAATAGAGAGAGGACTATGCGTCAAAAAATCGGTCTCCTGGTCGCAGCCGCCTTCGCCACATCCTTTAGCGTCGCTCATGCATCCACAATCTCCCCCGGCCAGGTCAGCCAGATCGTCACCTTTGGCGACAGCCTCTCCGACGCCGGCAACGCCTCCATCGCTACCCTCGGAGCCGCGCCCGGCCCCGGTTACGCCACCAGACCAGTCACCGGCATTCCATTCCCCGTCGGCTATTTCACCAACCCGCAAACCGGCACAGGCCCCGCCGGCCTCTGGATCGACCAGTTCGCCGCCAAGCTGGGAGTCGCAGACCCATCCCCCGCTCTCGCGCCCCTCGGCGGGTCGAACTACGCAGTAGGCGGCGCCCTGACCGGCAGCGCAGGCGTCGGCGACATGCAGAATCAGGTGAACCTCTTTCTCGCCACCCACCCAGGCAACGCGTCCCCCACCGCCCTCTACACCCTATGGGGCGGTTCTAACGACATCTTCGCGGCCCAGAATCCCGTAACTGCAGCCGACAACATCGCGGCGCAGATCCAGCAACTCGCCGCCGATGGCGGACAAAACTTCCTCTGGCTCAACCTGCCCAATCTCGGTCAGAATCCATCACTCAACGGGAATCCCGGCGCCTCCCTCGCGGCCAACCTTGCCTCCCAGGCCTTCAATCAGGAATGGGCAACAGACGTGGCCAATCTGGACAGCCTGGGTATCAACGTCATCGGGGTGAACATCAACACTCTCTTCAATGACATTCTGGCCAACCCGGCCGCGTTCGGTTTCAGCAACGTCGTCGCCGCTTGCACGGCAACCCCCGGCTGCAATCCCAATACATTTCTCTACTGGGACACGCTGCACCCGACAACCTACGCCGACTCGTTCGTCGCCAACCTCGCCTATCAAGACGCTTTTGGCTCGCCCGTGGCCGCTACACCCGAACCGCCAACCGTCACTCTCTTCGCGCTCGGTGCGGCAGGTCTGCTCGTCCTTTGGCACTCAAAGCGCAATCAGTGGAACGCCTCGTAAGACACCTGGCACACCCATCAAGCTAATGCAGTCACCCATGAATCCGTCTTCGCGACGATGCGCGAATGATACTCTTCCCCTATGCCCGGCCCCACGCTTCAACAACAACTGCAGCACGCCCTCGAAGCCCTCGCCGAAGCCGAACGAGAGTACGCTGCCGGTGTACCGCACAAGGGCCTCGGTTCCTGGCCGGAAAAGATCGCCCGAGTCAAAAAGCACATCGCCGACCTTCGCGAGATGATCGCCAACGAGTAGTTCCCCTCTGCCCACGACACCTCGCGCCTCTAGAATCCCAGCCCTGGCGGCCTTTTTATGCCGGGCACCCCGCATCCACCCACTGCTTGAAAAGTGAAACCCGATCCGCCGGCCACGGTTCATCCGGAGGCATCGAGCCGTCTGACACAGTCCGGTAAACATCCTGCGCGTTGTCGGGCACGCACATCCAGGCAGGATCATCAAGATCAATCCCCATGGACTTCATGCAGCCAATGTCCTCCTCCCGAAACAGAGGGCGGATATCTGTCGCAAAGCTGAGCGCCATATAGCCTCCTTCGATGGTTCTGGATTCAACCAGCCAACACCCAACACGGCCAGATCATCAGCATGCTCCGCACCCTCGACACCAGACCACCCAATCCTGGGCACCATCGAATGAATGGAGGAACATGCCCCGGAAAACCGCGTCTCAGCGAATCAGCAAAAAAAAGTATCGACTAAGACGGCAAGTTCTGCTGGGTCGTCGTCTCTACTTCTACTGCTTGCCAGGTCTTCGCCGTAAGGTCGTCCCAGTCAAATGCCGTAGGCTCCTCGATGACCTCGGATGAGTTGAGCCGCGTCTGCCGAACGAAGAGGTATTCTTTCCCATTCTCGTTCTTTACGAAGTAGGAAGTGCCCTTCATGTCCGGACCAGAACGTTCGATGCTGTGGCCCGCTTTTAGCAAATTCAAGGCACCGCCTATATCGAGCATTGCAGTCTCCATAAGAATCAGTTTTGCCAAACAGGATCGCTGGTTATTCCTGAACATAGCATGTTTTCGGGCGGTCGGCCCAGGTCTTTCGTCTCCATCTGCTACCTCTTCCTCCGACGTCTACTTCAACTGGCGCGAACCGACCCACCGCCGCGCCTGAGACCGGTCGCCCCTGCACGCCCGCCTTCCTCTGTTCCGACAGCTCTATATTCCATTTGTCTTGAACGCAAAAAAGCCCGGCCAAACCGGGCTCTCTGCACCACCACACTCTATCGCGACGTAGCCGCCGCCACCAGATCCAGCACATCGGCAACAATACGCGTCGCCGGATTGTAGGCCACCACATAGCCCCCATAGTATCCATACTGATAACCCGGAGGCGGAGGCGGCGCGCCCACCCAATAGGTTTGCGGCACCGTTTGGATGACATATTCTCTCGGAACTACTCGGCCGGTCACAAACACAGGACGCCTGCGCCCCCGCCACTGATCGGCATCAATACGGTAGTGAGCATAAAACCGCCCGCGATCGTCGCCACGAAAGTGATAATCCTCGCGGTATTTCTTCGCCTGTCCCGGCGGCAGGTCGTCGTCCCGATACTTCTTTGCCTGTCCCGGAGGCATATCGTCATTACGATACTTCTTCGCTTGCCCAGGAGGCACGTGGTCATCATCATGCCCATGCTTCTTCGCCTGTCCCGGCGGTACGCCTCCATGACCCGGTGGGGGATTATAAGGATCCTGTCCCGGAGGACCTTGTGCAACGCCTATACCTGCCGCCGCTAAAAGAATTGAGACGAGAACAAAACGAGTTAGGGGAGTAGTCGCTTTCATCGATGGCCTCCTTGGCCAGCCATCATCCTAGCAAAGAGACCAAATTGCTCCCATACAACCTCAGTGATCAACCCTTCGCCACACCAGGCCCACAGAATTAGGACGCTTCATGATTTAAAATAATCATCGGAGTCGACATGCCTTTTCCGATCAAAATCTGCGCCATCTGCAAAGAAGAGTTCGAGCTGAAACCCGACAAGCCCGGCTTCGCCAACCGCTGCCCTCAGTGCACAGAGGAATCAATTGCCTCCGAATCAGCCGGTCCCGCAACCAGCGGCCGCATGACCGCCGAAGAGCGCAAGACCGCTAAGGAAGCGAACGAAGCCCGACGTCAGGCAATGCGAAACCTCCTCTACCGCAAAGACACCTGACAGCTGGACAACGCCACCTTAGTCCACAGCAACCGTCAGCTTGCCCTTCGCCCACGTCGCTTTTATTGGCCCATCGAATTCCCTTTTCCACGCCCACCTCCGAATTCAAAGGCACCGTAGCCGAAGCAATCTCTCCCGCGACCGAAGAAACCACAATCCGGCAACGAGTCGCGCTCGATCCCGCCACCCGCGGGATGACGAACGTCTCCTCCGTTCCGGCAGCAATAAAATCGGGACCGTATTGACGACCTCTACCGGTTCCCTCTCCTGGTTGATCGTGTATGTCCCCTTCCGGAGCAGTTCTCCGCGCCCAGTCCCCGGGCACTTCCCCGCCCAGTTCCGGTCCTGTCCCGTAATCGTTCCGCTCGCAATCCCCGTCTGCCCCGCGGCCGTCGCAAACTGCGTCTGCCCCTTGACATGATCGGTGTTTCGCCACCCCGCCACTTGGCGCCCATACATCCTGCCGCGGATCATTCCCGCAAACGCGAACCAAAATAAATCTGAAATTCGTGGCATATTTTTCGCGCACAAAAAGCCACCATCAACGCACCACGATTCACCACGAATCCACCACAGATTAACCATCAAAAAACCACGTTCTACCACCCGCTTTTATCAAAAAACCCCTGCAAAAACGATGAAACCCGGCCTCCAGAAAAATACACACGCCAACTCCCAAGCAGGCGAGATCGAAACCTCTAACACTAATGGGTCATTGATCTTGGATCCAATTCAAATCATCGTAGAGGTTCGGAGGACTATCCAATGACGAGGTTTACACGAATAGCAATCGCGCTTCTGCTCTCCGCATCATCTTTTGCGGTATCCGAACCTTCGCCAGCAATTGAGATATCTCCCGACACCAAAATCGTTTTGCCTCACGACATCCAATCGTTCCTGCAGCCTGTTGCGCAGGATTCTTCCAGAGCGAGTTGCCTGGCAAGCTGCCAGACCTCGCACACGTCCTGCATCTCTTCGGCCATAACCAATGACGCCAAGTCAGCCTGCGAGAAGGGCCTAAATGCCTGCAACAACGCCTGCCCGCTAAACAAGAACTAGCCAGGCAACCGATCCCGAAGCGGCTTTTTCCCGCTCATCTGCCATCCAACCGACAACATCCGTACGCACGAACCATCAGTGACCGGATCGAGGAGCAGGAGCAGGCATGGGTAAAGAGTGGATCGCGAACCTCGCACAGGACATCAAGCAAAAAGGCCACGAAACAGCAGAGAGCTACGGCAGATCACAACATCAGGCAGAGATCGCGACCACGCAAGGCAAGCAGTTCTTCACCGCCTTCCTCATCAGCCTTGAGGACGACGTCAATGAGATCAAGCGCCAGCTTCAGGGCGACGTCACCTCCTCGGACACCATCATTCAGCGCGTCACCCCCAGCGAGGTCAAGCTCACCCGCAGCCGCTTTCCCTGGTTCGACGCTCGCATCACCCACCAGGAGCCCAACATCGCCCTCGACTACGCCAAAGGCCTCGGAGTCGCAGGCGATCCTTCACTCGACCGCAAAACCTGCCACTTCGCCTTCCACGTCGACGACGATGATGTCCTGTCGGTGCAGGAATCTTTCAACGACAATCCCCGGCGTTTCCATCAGCCTGAAGAACTCGCTCGACACATCGTCGAGCTGCTCTTCCAGTTCTAAGGTGTTACTCCCACTGCGATGTATGCCGTTCCAGCCACCAGCAAGCAGGATTGCCCTCTTGGGGAAAGATCGAGTGGCTGCACCTAACCGGAGCCGTGCCCAGCAGGTCATACTCCACCTTGTTTCCCTTCAGCGGCGTCGCCAGAAACTGATTGACTTGAACCGTCCCATACGCCGTGCCATGCGACACCCGAACCCACAGCACTATCCAGTCGCCAACATATAGCAGACCAACCAGGACGGCCAGCACCATCAGCAGTCGAACCAGCCACCCTGCCCATCTATTCGCTGCCCATCGGCTCATGGTCCAAAGTATTGCACGTGGACATACGTTCCGAGCCGCGGGTTATAGGCCAGGTACCAGCCCGGATGGTCAGGATCTTCATAGAGCACGATATCATCGCCATCCCAGTTCCAGCCATCCACATATCCCAGATCGTAAGGAGCCACGCCAAAATAAAAGCCACCGAGGAAGAACCGGCTCGGTCCGCCTCCGTGCAGATGCCAGACGTGCGACGGTCCAAACCCCGCAGTGAAGTGCCCATGATCATACGGATGATCCAGATGGTAGTGCGGATCATTCGCGCCCCAGTCGTGTCCAACCCAATGGCCATCGTCGTGCACGTGCGGAGCACTAGGGTGGCCCGGACCATCGCTGAAGTTCCGGTTCGCTTCCGGGTGCGGCGCGCCGTGATACGGTTCGGGACCATGCGCTGGCGTAGGCGGATGATACCCGCCCCCGCCCGGATGGCCGCCGCCTGCGGGGTGTTGCAGGGCCCACGCTTGGAGAGAAAAAATAAGTATTGCCGTCAATAGGCCGATAACTCTCTTCATGAGAAACTCCTCGAGTGCGTACCGATTGCTATCGAAATTTGACGGACAAACTTCTCGGAGTGGTTGGATTTACTGTTGGACTTACTGCGATCTAAGACTTAAGTAGGATACCTGCCAACTCGATCCTCAAAACTTCCTCGCGACGAAGGCGAAACACCGATGGAAGCGGCGGCGTCTAAGTTACCTTAGAAATAGTAGTTTGAGGATTGAATGACGTATACAAAACTTTCGGCAAAACTAGCCCTGTTCACCGCCGTATCCGCCCTTACCCACATCGCGTTCGCGCAGGCCGCACCGGCGGGCAGCCAGAAGCTTCAGCTCTCCGCTTTCGTCGGAGCCACCGGCACCTTCACCGGACTCGAAGGCGGCAAAAATCTGGGTATCACCGCCGGAGCAGACCTCACGTTTCTCAACTTTCGCCGCTTTCGCCCGGCATTTGAGGCTCGCGGCACCTACCCCATCAATGAGGGCCACATCAGTAGCCAGAAAGATTTCCTTCTCGGCCCCAAAGTGGAATATCCCATCGGAAGGCTCCGACCCTACGCCGACTTCTTTTTTGGCCGCGGCCAGATCAACTATCACTCCCCTGGCTTCGTCTTTGGAGACACTCTGTTCATCAGCTCCAATACTTTCGTCTACTCCCCCGGCGTAGGATTGGACTGCAACCTGACCCACAGTTTGGCAATCAAAGGTGATGTGCAGTTTCAGCACTGGAATACCCCCGTAACTGCATCCGGCAGCATTCACCCTACGGCCTTGACTCTGGGTGTTGTCTACAACTTTGACTTCAACCGGGGCCATCGCCACCAACACTAGCCCTCTCTGCAGCGAGTGCAAAGAGTGCCGCTAAACAGGAAAGACGCTCCACCTCGAGCGTCCGGCATCCGAATCGTTGCACGAGAGTCAACTCGCTTTCCTACGAGGAGTGAATCCATGAACACTCTTTCCCATCTGACTCGACGCACCTTGCCTCTTCTTGCAGCCGCTCTCATCTTCAGCGTCACTGCACCAGCCGCTATCACCCAGTCCGCTCCCGCCCCCACCTGGTCGCAGGAGGACACCCTCCGCATCGTCAACGAAGTCCAGAAGAAGCTCGCCGGACTCTCAACCTACGGCGTATTCGATTGGATTACCTTCGGAGTGCAGGGCAGGACCATCATCCTCAAAGGCTACGCCTCGCGCCCCATCCTCAAGAGCGATGCCGAGAATGTCGTCAAGCATATCAAAGGCGTTGAGCAGGTCATCAACGAGATTGAAGTCCTTCCCAACTCCCCCAACGATGACCGGATTCGCGCTGCCGTCTACAACCGCATCTACACCCAGCCCAGCTTGGCGAAATACAACGCCAACCAAGGTTCCCTCGCGCGTGCTCTCGGACCTGGCGGCCCCAGCGTGGCCCTTATGGCCGGAGGCATCACCAACGATCCGCCGATAGGATTCCACGCCATCCACATCATCGTAAAAAACGGCAACGTCGCTCTCTATGGCGTGGTTAACAACGAGATGGATAAGACAATCGCAGGCATGCAAGCCAACTCAACCCCGGGCGTCTTCAGCGTAGACAACGATCTCATCGTTCAAGGTTCCTCATCTCAACCAAAATGAACGCAATCAACTGCCGAAGAATCCGTAATGCTTTCGCGCTGAGCAAGTGTCTGTTGGTTCGTGGTCTTTGTTTCCAAGTCGACCAAGGTTGGAGACCCAAGGCTTTCGCCTTGGGTCTCCTTGGCCTTTGCGCAAATACCCTGAGGGGGCACCCTACAAATTGAACAGCTCCCGCAACCGCTTGGTCTGCGCACGGCTAACCGGAATCTCAGTCTTCTGCGCATCGTCCATCCGCAATTGATAGCTCGATTTGAACCAAGGCACCACTTCCCGAATGTGTTGAATATTGACGACGTACGACCGGTGCGCACGCCAGAACGTCTCCGGGTCGAGTTGGTCCATCAACTCCTCGAGCGTCCGGCAGTTGGAATGGCCCTCAACGGTCCTCGTCACTACGCTGATCGTGCCCTCTTCAATCGACGCGAAACAAATCTCGCGCTGGTCCACCAGCAGCAACCGGCTCTGGGCCCGCACAATCACCTTGCCGGAGTTGGCCTTCTGCGGCTGCGCTTGTTCCTCAACCAGCCGCAACAAAGCATCGAGTTTCGCCTCACTAGCCGACTCCACCGGCGCGGCCAGCCGCGCCTGAGCCTTCTCGATCGTCTGCATCACCCGCTTGCGATCGAACGGCTTCAACAGATAGTCAACCGCATTCACTTCGAACGCACGAACGGCATACTGGTTGAACGCAGTCGCAAACACCACCTGAGGAATCGGCACTTTACGATCCAGCAGCTTCTTCAGCACGCCAAAGCCGTCCAAACCGGGCATCTGCACGTCCAGAAACACCAGGTCCGGTTTATGGGCCCGGATCAGCTCGACTGCCTCGATTCCATTAGTTCCCTGCGCCAGAACATCGACGCCGCCCGCTCGCTCAAGCAGATACTGCAACTCCTGGCGGGCCAGCGGTTCGTCATCGATGATGATTGCTCTCAGTGACACAACTAGTCACTATATACGCGCAGTCGCGCCGGAGCATGATCCTCGGCAAGATCGTGCCCACACTGCGTGCAGTACACATCCGTAATCTGCACGCCGCGGAAGCACCGCCCGCAAACGGGAGCCAGCTGGAACTGGCACTGCGGACAGAAGTGCACGCTCGACGTAATCTCCGTACTGCAATGCGGGCAAGGCGTCATCATCGGCTGCCGCAACAGGAAGTACACCACGGCTCCGATTCCGCCCGGCATCACCACCACGATCAGCATCCACAACCCAGCCGGCATTCTACGCCGTCTGACATCGCGGCTGACGTAACCCACCAGCAGTACATAGCTGGCAAACGCCGTCCCCCACGAATACCCCATAAGCAGCCGCATCGGAAGCATCTCATGCTTATGGTGGGGCAAAACCCCATGAAACAGATACTGCACCGCCGCAAACACGATGATCGCCAGCACAACTGACCAGTTCGGGATCATGCTGAGCTGATCCTCTCCCCCCGCCGTGTTGTCCTGCGATCTATCCGATCCCTGGTTCCAGAACCTGTTCATCGGGCAGCCTCACGCTTGCGGGCACGCTGAAACAGTACCACTGCCAACAACGCCATTGAAACCGGGAGAAACCATAAACACAACACCAGGAACTGATTGCTGGCATCCGGCACACCACTCGGTGTCACATCATATGCATCCAAAGCGCTCCAGACTGCGGTGCAGATGATGACCAGAAGCGACGAACAGACCGCCAAAGGGATCCACAGGCTACGAACCCGGCTACGCCGTGCCGCCATCGTCTTCGCCCGCTCCCGTATCACCCGATGAGTGCGATTGACCACCGAAGCTCGGGCGACCGAGCGTGAGTCATGCGCAATGGACTTATGAAAGGCGTCGCTCATACTCCAGCCTCCGCAAGCGGACACGTCGCACGAAGCTGCTCCATTTGAGGCTTCAACGCAGCCAGTCCGCGATAGAGCCTCGACTTGACCGTCGATAGGGGTGCCCTGGTTACGGTAGCGATCTCTTCCAAAGAAAGCTCTTCATAAAAACGAAGAACCAGAACCTCCCGATACGTCGGTTCCAGCTTGAGCAAGACTTCGCCAACCTCCGCGCAATCTTCGCGGGATTGAAATTGCTCCAGTGGGGATGGTGCGGACACGGCGATCTCAAAGGGGCGTTCATCCTCTCCCCCCTCGCTCATCTCGTCGAGGCTCGCCATGGTGCGCTTTCGCGACAGATCGATCACCAGATTGCGTGCAATGGTAAAAAGCCACGTATCAAACCGCGCCTTGCCGTTGTACTGTGCCCCCCGCAGGAGAACCCGCATCCAGGTCTCCTGGAAGAGATCCTCGGCCACCTCGCGCCTACCGGTGAGAAAGAGAAGATATCGCAACAGTCGATGCTGATAGAGCTCAATCAGCTGATCAAGCAGTTCGGGATTCTGCCGCTTTAATCCATGAGCGATTGCCGCGTTTTCACTCTGGACTTGGGCAGCCTGTGCAGCTGCTAGCGTCATGGAAGCGGTTTGCACAGTGTCAGAGACGCTCTTTCGGCCGGAGAAGACTCGCCTTTTGGTTGAATGATTCATAAAAAATGAAAATTCACTCTAAAAATGTTTTAGAAGGGCGCGGCAGGCCCTTTCAAACATTCTAAGTGTCTAGGGACTGGATTTTCCATTTAGAAAGTAAACTTGAGGAATGGAAGTTTTGTACGGTCTCCACCCGGTCGAGGAGGCTATCCGTTCCGGTTCCCGGCAACTTGATCACGTTAGCGTGGCGCGCGAGCGCCGGGACAATCGCCTGGAACGGTTGATCGAGCTCTGCCGAGCGGCCGACATTCGCGTAGCCCTCGAACCCAGGGAGCAGCTGACCAGACTTGCCCGGACAGATGCCCACCAGGGTGTGCTGGCGGTCGTTCGGGAGCGCAAGTTCCTGGGGATCGAGGACTTGCTGGTTCCCGGCGAGGGAGGACAGCACAGGTTCTTCCTTGCCTTGGATGGCGTGGAAGACCCCCACAACCTGGGAGCGTTGCTCCGCACTGCTGATGGCGTGGGCGTAGATGGCGTCGTTCTGCCGGAGCGGCGATCGGCCCCGGTGACCGCGACCGTGGCCAAGACCTCGGCCGGGGCTTCTGAGCATGTGCGGATTGCCCGGGTCACTAACCTCGTTCGCGCACTGGAACAGATGAAGCAGAAGAATGTCTGGGTGCTTGGCCTTGATGAACGCGGATCGCCCGATTACACAGACTTTGACTTCAGGACGGATTGCGTTCTGGTGCTGGGGCGGGAAGGCGCTGGATTGCACGATCTGGTAAAGAAGACTTGTGATCATCTGCTGCGGATTCCCATGGCTGGGCAGGTTTCGTCTCTCAATGTGTCGGTCGCAGGAGCGATCGTGATGTACGAGGCGATGCGGCAGCGCCGTCAGGCCGCAGCGCCTCCTGCTGCACGAAAGTCCACGAAAGAGCGTAGGGGACTGGGATCTTGAAGAGTATTGAAGTTGTTTCTGCAGTGCGTCGCTTGTCTCTGTTGGCGATGGTTCTTGTTGTAAGTTCAGCCGCGAGGGGTCAGGCAACACCGCCTCCCGATCCGGACCAGACCGTTCCACACGGAAAGGTCCTGTTCAACAGAGATCAGGACTCGCCGGTAGTCGAGAAGACGGTGAAGGTTCCGGCCAAACAATCTGTCGTAGCTATTACGGATGCGGAGCGTGCTTCGCTTATCTTTACGGCGTACGATCTGGACGTTCATCTGGCTCCAGCGCAGTCGCATCTGGCGGTCCATGCGGGGTTTACGGTAAAGAACTCCGGGAAGGAGCCGTTGACGAGGCTGATTGTTCAGATCTCTTCTTCCCTGCATTGGGCGAGCTTTGCCTTGCGGAGTTCGGGGCGGGTATCTCCGCTGACGTTTGCGGAACAGATCATCGATACGGACGCCGATCATACGGGCAAGGCGGCAGGGGCTGTGGTCTCGCTGCCGCAGCCGCTCGAACCCGGCGCGAGCGTAGAACTGACCAGCTTCTACTCGGGCGAGGTGGCGCAGTCGGCGGAGCGGCTGGAACGCATCGGAGCCCCTCTGGATCAGGCTTCGCGTGCGGATTGGGATCGGATCAGCCCGGAATGGACCGGGTTGCGCGGGTTTGGTAGCGTGTTGTGGTATCCGACGGCGGCAGCGCCGGTTTTTCTTGGTGATGGCGCGAAGCTCTTTGAGAGCATCGGGCAGACCAAGCTACAGCAGGCGGCGGCAACGGTTCACCTGCGGCTTGCCGTCGAATACGTCGGGGATGCGCCGGATGCGGCGTTTTTCTGCGGGCGGCGCGAGCAGCTGAAGGCTGTGAGCGAGAACCAGAGTCTGCCGGTCGCTGAATCTCCGGGCGTAGCGACGGCTGAATTTTCGGGCCGGCCGCTGGGGTTTCGGACGCCGAGTCTGTTTGTGACCGACAAGGCGGGCACCGTGACCAACGATAGCCTGATCTCCGCGGTAACGGATCACTATGATGCGGCGCCTGACTATGGGGCCGCGGCCGACAAGGTGCGGCCGCTGCTGGCGGAGTGGCTGGGCCCGGGGCCTTTGAGCGTGCTGACCATTCTTGATCACGACGGGCAGCCGTTTGAGGACGATGCGCTGCTGGTGGCTCCGATGCGGGCCTCGGCTCCCGATGCGCTGGCTCCGGCGCTGGCGCATTCGCTCTCGCATGCATGGTTCCGCTCGTCGCATGTTTGGCTGGATGAGGGCGTGGCGCAATTCATGGCTCTTCAGTGGATGGAGCAGAGTCTGGGGCGCGAAGTTGCTGTCGTGCATTTGCAGGAGGAGGCGAAGGCTCTGGCTTTGGTTGAGCCGCCGCCCGCACAGAGTGCAGCCGCTGCGGAGGAAGGACAAAGCCTTATCCGAGCACGAGACGAAGTCTACTATCGCACGAAGGCCGCCGCGGTGCTGGAGATGCTTCGGTCGATCGTGGGAGACGATGCCCTGCGACGTGCGCTGCAACTCTACCGCGAGGACAAGATGGACAACGACCCGAAGGAGTTCCAACGTGTTCTCGAGAGGACTTCGCGGCGGGAGCTGGGATGGTTTTTTGATGACTGGGTGTACCGGGACCGGGGATTGCCGGACCTGAGCATCGCCAGCGTAACCCCGCGCGCGATCGACCAGATTGGGAACAAGGGCTCGGGCTGGCTGGTGGCGGTTGAGGTGCGGAACGATGGCGGTGCTGTGGCGGAGGTACCGGTCACGGTGCGGTCTGGGACGCTGACGGCGACGCAGAGGTTGCGGATTCCTGGCCGGTCCAGTGCTTCGACACGGATCGTCTTCGAGGGGACGCCGTCTGAGGTGTTGGTCAATGACGGCACCGTTCCGGAGGTGGGGGCGTCGATGCATACGAAGCAGATCGTCGCTCATTAGGTCTGCTTCCTTTCCAGAAGGGGACCCCCCTCCCCCCCCGGGGGGTATTTTGGGCATAACCCACTTGTGTTCAATGGCTTGCAGTACTATGATGTCCGCAGAATATTCATAACAAAAGGGTTGTGGACAAAATACTTCTTATCAATAAGTTAGCCCCAGAGGGTGTCCGGGGCTTGCTTGTTTTGATCTATATATTCATTATAGCGGTTTGGCGGGAACTAACATGCCAAGTCGATCTTGTTTTGTTTGAGGTGTTTAGGTGGTTTGGGGGCTTGACATGCGTTTTTTGGGCGGAAAACGCAGAAAAAAAATTACGTGCAGCGATAAACTTAGTCCTTTCATAGGGTTGGGACTGGTCGAGTGGTGAAGAAGATTGATTGCGCTTCTCCGCTCGATGGGGAAGGGCGGTCTCGCTTCGCTCGAAGCCCACCCTTCGATGAAACAGAAAGGATGGGCAACCCGGCTGAGGCTGGGTGGACTCCTGCCATCCCACTCATCGCAAGTGCCTGATGGATTGGGCACTCTGACGGCTATGGTCGAAATGACGATTTTTGATCGTGGAGTAGATAAGGACGCACCGCGCCGGTTCGAAGCTTGAGTTGAAAATGTTCGAACGCGGTGGAGGGTCGAGACTCTCGGGATCCTTCGCTCCGCTCAGGATGACAGCAGGAACAGGCAATAGCAAGGACAAGGGCGAGGACAAGGGCGAGGACAAGGACAAGGGCGAGGACAAGGACAAGGGCGAGGACAAGGACAAGGGCGAGGACAAGGACAAGGGCGAAGGCGAAGGCGAGGGCGAGGACAAGGGCGAGGACAAGGACAAGGGCGAAGGCGAAGGCGAGGGCGAGGACAAGGGCGAGGGCGAGGACAAGGGCGACGGCGAGGACAAGGGCGAAGGCGAAGGCGAGGGCGAGGACATGGGTGAAGGCGAAGGCGAAGGCAAGAGCGAGGACGAGAGTGCGGTGTCGCTTGTACTCTGTTTGGGCTGTGTTTGGGTTTAGTTGTTGCGGAGGGCGACCATGGGGTTAATGCGGGAGGCTCTGCGGGCTGGGATGTAGCCGGCTAGCAGGGCAATCGCACCCAGGACGAGGACCATGGCGAAGAAGGTGATCGGGTCGGTTGGGGTGGTTCCGAAGAGGAGCGAGGCGATCAGGCGGGAGGCTCCGAAGGACGCTACGGTTCCGATGGCGATGCCGATCAGGGCTAGTTGCAGGGTTGTGCGGATGACGTCGAGCTGGATCCGGGCGAGGGTTGCGCCGAGCGCCATGCGGATGCCGATCTCCTGGGTTCGCTGGGTGACCGAGTAGGAGATTACGCCGTAGATGCCTAGCGCTGCGAGGAGGAGACCAAGCGCGGCGAAGATTCCGACGAGGTAGACGAAGAAGCGGCGCGGGGAGGAGGCGTGGTCGACGAGAAGCTGGATGGGCTTGAGGTCGGCGGCGGGCTGGCCGGGGTTGAGCTGGCGGAGGGCGGCGAGGACGGTGGGTTGGAGGGTCTGGGCCGGGAGGGTGGAGCGGATCACGAGCTGGGTGTCGGCAGGGCCGAACTGGGGTGCGGCGGTGGAGATGTACATCTGCCAGCCGGATTTGGCCTCGGCGGTGGTTTCGCGAACGTCGGCAATGACGCCGATGACGCGGGCGTCGGCTCCGCCTACGACGGCGATGCGGTCGATGGGATCTTCGTTGGGCCAGAGGTAGCGGGCCACGGTTTCGTTGATGATCACTACGGCTTGCCTGGGATCGTTGTCTTCCCAGGTCATATCGCGGCCTTTGACGAGGCGCATGCCGATGGCGTTGAGGTAGCCGGGGGTGACGACGTAGACGAAGGTTCCGGGGAGTTCGCCGGGCTCGTAGTGCCTGCCCTTGGCGAAGATGCCCCAGGAGCGATTGCGGGACATGGGGAGGGAGTCGGTGATGGCGGCGGTCTGGACGCCGGGGATGGACTGGATGCGTTCGAGGATCTGGCGGTCGGCGGAGGCGCGCTGGGCTGCGTTGCGGTCGTTGGAGTCGAGCGAGATGGAGGCGGCGTGGGTGGGCTTGAAGCCGAGGTCGACGTCGAGGACGCGGAGGAAGCTGCGCAGGAGGAGGCCGGCTCCGATCAGGAGGACACAGGCGAGGGCGATCTGGGAGACTACGAGGGTGCCGCGGAGGCGGGTGGTGGCGTGGCCTCCGGTGGTGCTGACGGCTGAATCCTTGAGGGCGTCGTGGAGGTTGCCGCTGGAGATGTGAAGGCCGGGGGCGATGCCGAAGAGGAGCCCGGCGGCGACGGCGATGAAGAGGGTCCAGGCGAGAGCTGTCTTATCGATGCGAATGCTGGAGAGGAGCGGAAGAGCGATGGAGCCCTGGTGGGCGAGGTAGAAGACGGCAGCGGAGGCGAGGGCGAGGCCGAGGATGGCTCCGGCGGCGGAGAGGACGAGGGATTCGGTGAGCAGCTGGCGGACGATGCGGCTGCGCGCGGCTCCGAGGGCGGTGCGCATGGCGAACTCTTTGGAGCGGGCGGCGCCGCGGGCGAGCAGGAGGTTCGAGAGATTGACGCAGACGATGAGGAGGATGAGCCCGACGGCACCCCAGAGGACGATGAGGGAACGGCGAAGGCTTCCGGAGACGAATTCTTTGAGGTCCCAGAGGTGGGCGGTGTATCCGCCTTTCCATCCCTTCTTTACACTGCCGTCGAGGGTTGGGAAGAGGAGATCGGCCTCGGACTGGGCGTGGGCGAGGGTGACTCCGGGGTTCAGGCGGCCGGTGAGGGAGATCATGTTGCCGTACTCGCGGACGCGGTCGTAGACATAGGGGGTGAAGATGTCCATCTTCGTGCCGGGCGCGTAGACGGCGCCGAAGTCGAAGGTGTCGGGGAGGACGCCGACGACGGTGGTGGGGGTGTTGCCGAAGGAGATGGCCTTGCCGATGATGTTGGGGTCGGCGTTGAGCTGGCGCTTCCAGAATGGGTAGCTGAGGATGACGACCGGGGGACCGCTGGGGCGGGATTCTTCGGCGGTGAAGGTGAGGCGGCCGATCAGCGGCTGCACGCCCAGAGTGTGGAAGAAATTATCCATGACATCGATCTCGGAGACGGGGACGGGGACGCCGCCGCCGGTGAGCTTCCAGTTACCGGGCGCGGTGAAGGCATCGTAGCCGGTGAAGTCGGAGAAGGATTTGTTCCGGCGCTGGAACTCCTGGACGGCATCGGTGGAGTAGGTGGCGCAGGAGGCTCCGCACCTGGAGACTTTGGGGGCGATGCGGACCAGGCGGTTCGCTTCGGGGAATGGGAGCGGGCGCAGCAGGATGGTGTCGACGACGGAGAAGACGACGATGTTGGCGCCGATGCCGAGAGCGAGGATGAGGATGGATATGGTAGCGAAGCCGGAGGCGCGACCGAGAGTACGGAAGGTGAAGCGGAGATCCTGAAGCAGGACGTCGAGCCAGGGTAGGCCGCGGGCTTCGCGTTGCTGTTCCCTTGCCTGCTGGACTCCTCCGAAACGGATGAGGGCGCGGCGGCGGGCTTCTTCGGGGGACATGCCGTGGCTTATGTTCTCTTCGATGGCGAGATCGAGGTGGCTCTGGAGTTCGGCTTCGAGGTCGGAGTCGCGCTGTGGTTTTTGAAAGAAGGAGAGGCTGCGGTTGAGGGCTTCGCGCAAGGCTCCCATTAGAGGCCACCTTCGGTGGGCATCGCGAGGACGCGGCCCATTACGGTGGAGAGGCGGTTCCAGTAGGCGGTGTCTCTTGCCCACTGCTTGCGGCCGGCTTTGGTGATGGCGTAGTACTTCGCCTTGCGGTTGTTGTCGGAGGTGCCCCATTCGGCGGAGATCCAACCGCGCTGCTGGAGACGGACGAGCGAGGCGTAGATGGTGCCCTGGTTGAGGAGGACTTCGTCGCCGCTGACTTCTTCGATGCGGCGGGCGATGCCGTAACCGTGCAACTCGCCCATGGTGGCGAGGGTTTGCAGGACCATTAGGTCGAGGGTGCCTTGGAGGAGGTCGAGTTTTTCTGGTTTTTCTGGTTTTTCTGGTTTTTCCGGGGGCATGGACGCTCCTGTGTTAATGCCACATCAGTATGGCATGGTTTTATGTGGTTGTGCCACAGGAGCGGTTTTAAAATTTGCGATGGAGTTCAGAAGCGGCTGGCGCGGCGCAGATGGGGGAGGGTGGGGCGGGCGGCGTTGTCGGTCCAGGTTTGAGCTGCTCCCCAGGGGCGAGTGGCGGTGAGATCGATGCGGAAGGGGCCGGCGGCACGGTTGGCGGGCAGGACTTCGGCGAGGCCGTCGCCGAATGGGGGGAGAGCGGCGGCGAGTGCATGCAGGCGGGCGATGGATGCCATGCCGGTGAGGTGCAGGGTATAGCCGGTGGTGTCGAAGTGGCCTTCGAGGATTGCGGGATCTTTGCCGCCGAGGGCGAGGGCGGTGGGAGCGAGTTGAAATCCGGGGAGGGGTGGGGCTGACGCTTGTTTTTTGCTTCGGGGGTCCGGCTGTGGCGGAGCGACGGGCTGGAGGGTGACGTCGCCGGTGACCAGCGAGGTTGCACTGGCGCCTGGATTGATCAGGCTGGCGTTGGTGAGGAGCATTTCGCCCTGCCACGGCGTGGGGGTGTCGGGGTCGGGACGGTAGGAGAGACTTCCGGTGAGGGTGCCGGCGGCTGCGACGTTGGATGGCACGCGGGAGCTGGCTACGTGCAGCCAGTCGAGGAGGGTTGCGGCAGGGAGGCCGGGAGTGCCGATTTCGATGGTGGCGGAGTTGGGGTGGCGGATGTCGGGAATGGCGCCGGAGATGGCAAGGGTTGGGGGATCGGAGGAGCCGGCGGGGGGCCAGCTGCAGTGGATCTCCTGAAAGCTGTGGAAGTCGCCGGTGGCGATGCCGAGGCACTGGAGGTCGACGTCGAGGGGGTGGGCGGGGACGAAGTCGGCGCGGCGGGCACCGGTGAGTTGAAGGCGGGTCTGGATGGCGCTGTTGCTGACGGTTCCCTGCGCGTTGGTGGAGAGGATCATGTCGCCGCGGAGGCCGGCGTCGCGGCCGAAGACGACGAGGCTGGCCTGACCGAGAGGGACGTTGCGCCATTGGCCGCGGAGGCTGATGGGGACCTGGCCGAGAGAGGCTGCGCGGCCTAGGGTGCCTTCGAGTTGAATGGTGCCGGTGTCGGAGACGTTGGTGTCGGTGCGGGTGGGGCGGGCCTTGATGCGGAGATGCCACTGCTGGGGATCGGGAAGCCAGAGGGCGAAGTCGGCTTCGGTGAGGGAGAAGGGGGACTTTTCATGGTCCAGCTTGAAGTTGAGGCGGGCGCCGGTGGCTTCGATGTAGGGGAAGCGAGGGGCGGAGCCGGCGTTTTTCTGGGCAGTGGGCGCGGCGTCGATGTGGGCGGCGTGGAGGAGGATGCTCTCGAGATTCCATTTGCCGTTGGCGAGGTGGACGAGATTGACGCTGGGTTCGGTGAAGCTGATGGTGGAGAACTCGACGCGGCGGCGCCAGAGGGAGGCGATGCGGAGGGTGGCACGGACGGAGTTGGCGCGGATGACCGGTTCGGAGCCGAAGGCGGGATCTTCTTCGACGACGAAATTTTCGAGGATGAAGCCAGGGAGGGGGAGGAGGTTCAGGCTGACTTTGTCGAGATGAACGGGGCGGCCGAGGCTGTCGCCGATGCTGTTGGCGATGCGCTTCTGGTAGCGATTGACACTGATGAGCGGGGGGAGCAGGACGAGGAGAACGATCACCAGGGCTGCGAAGGCGAGGTAAAGGAGGCGGCGGAGGGTGCGGGTGCTGAGAGAGGGCGGGCTGTCTGTGTGGACGGCTTCGTCATGCTCGTAGATTGGATCCAGTTCCCGCATGAGGTTTTCAGTTCTCAGTTGTCCGGTTCTCCGTTTGATGGTGAAATCTTTTTGAAGGGCTTACTGAAAACTGAGAATGTAGAACTGGCAACCTTTTTATTTAATGAGGTGGAAGGTTCTCTTCCAGCGTGTCTCGTCGAAGATGTGGAGGAGGATGTGGCCCATGAAGCCGATGCGCTCGCCGATGCTCTGCTTGTTGATCTGGTCGGCGGGGGTTTCAAAGGACCAGTAGACGAACATGGGTCGGCCTACGATGTTTTCGCGGGGAACGAAGCCCCAGAAGCGGCCGTCGAGGCTTTCGGTGCGGTTGTCGCCCATGGCGAAGACTTTGCCGGGCGGAACGACGAGGTCGCCGTCGACGATGTGGTTGGGGAGCTCGTAGGCCCAGCTTGCGGTGACCTGATCGTAGGGGCTGGGCGGGACGGCGGGAAAGTCGTCGCGATAGGCGTTGAAGGCGTGTTGGGGGTTGTCGTCGGAGGCGGGCATGCCGGCCTGGGGCTCGTTTTGCGCGACGCCGTTGAGATAGACGACGCCGTTGCGGAGATGGAGGTGGTCGCCGGGGATGGCGATGGCGCGCTTGACGAGGAAGAGGTCGGGTTCGCCGGGTTTGAAGAAGACGATGATGTCGCCGCGGCGGACGTCGCGATAGAAGACGAAGGGCGCCCACTTTGCGGGCGGGGCGAGGGTGATGCGGTCTACGAGAACGTGGTCGCCGATGAGGAGCGTCTTGACCATGGACGCGGAGGGGATTTCGAAGTTCTGGAAGATGAAGGTCATGACGAAGAGACCGATGGCGAGAACGGTGCAGATGGAGGCGAGGGACTCGAGGGGAGTTTCGGTTCGGTCCTGCTCGGCGGTTTGGATCTCGTTTGCTTCGGTTGCCACGGTGTCGGTCAAAAGGGTCTCCAGCGATGCCAGCTATTAGTGTATCGCTGATGGGGGTGGGTTTTGGAGGGGATCTGAGGTGGGGGAATGTTCAGCGAGAATAGGCCGGGCTTTCAGCCCTAGGTTATTGGCTGGAATCGGTTGCCTGGGGCTTCGCCCAAGGCTGGTATAGGTTGCGCCTTTGGCGCTCTGCTGCTCCAGACTGAACTGGGTTACACCGCACAAAAAAATGGGCGCAATCCTTGCGGATGGCGCCCCCCTGGTCCCGTTCGGCCCAGGTTAGAAGGTTATCCTCCCACCGAGCTGAATCAATCTTGGGAATCCGAGCGTTCCCTGAATC
>JAOAPF010000282.1 GCA_025462755.1 Edaphobacter sp. | reverse complement strand
GGACGATGAAGCCGGGGTCGATCGCGATGCCGGACAGGAACACGGAGTATCTGTACTACCAGACGTTGATTGGTGCTTGGCCGCTGTCTGTCGACCGTGCGCAGGCGTACATGCTGAAGGCGGTGCGGGAGGCGAAGCAGCAGACTTCGTGGGTGGCGAACAATAAGGATTTCGAAGATGCGTTGAGAATGTTTATTGAGTTGACGCTGAACTATGCGCCGTTTTTGCGGGAGCTGCAACAGTTTGTCGGGCGGGTGCAGGACGCGGGGCGGGTGAACTCGCTGACGCAGACCCTGCTGAAGTATACGGCTCCTGGTATGCCGGATTTGTATCAGGGCGGGGAGCTTTGGGATTTGAGCCTGGTGGATCCGGACAACCGGCGGCCGGTTGATTATGGGCTGCGAAAGCGTTTGTTGTGCGAGCTGAAGCAGATGACGGGGAATGACATCGCGGCGCAGGTGATGAGGCGGGCGGATGAAGGTCTGCCCAAGCTGTGGACGATTCACAAGGCACTTGAAGTGCGGCGCGAGCGGCCGGCTTGTTTTGACGGGGATGCGGAGTACACGCCGATTGAGGTGGATGGGGCCAAGCATGATCATGTGATTGCGTATCTGCGAGGCGAAGACGTGGTGACGGTAGTGCCGAGGCTGACGGTGAAGCTGGATGATTCGTGGAAGGACACGATTGTGGTGCTGCCGAAGGGCCGATGGAGGAATCGTTTGACCGGAGCAGTTGTTGCGGGCGGTGTGATTCCGATGAAGTTGCTGTTGAAGGATTTTCCTGTGGCGCTGCTGGTGCGCGAGGATGTGGGAGCTGGCGAGAATCATGCATGAATTCAGAGTTTGGGCGCCGAATAAGCAGAAGCTTACGGTAACGATTGGCGAGACGACAGATCCGATGCACGGGCCGGATGAGCGCGGGTGGTGGAGTGTCGCGGTTGAAGATGCCGGGCCGGGAACCGACTACAAGTTTCTTGTCGATGATGATGCACAGGCATGGCCGGATCCTCGTTCCGAGTGGCAGCCGCATGGAGTGCATGGAGCTTCCCGGGTCTATGACCAGACGGCGTTTGCGTGGAGCGATGCAGGGTGGCAGGCGCCTCCGCTTTCGCGTTCGGTCATTTATGAGCTGCACGTCGGGACGTTTACGCCGGAGGGAACGTTCGCTTCGGCGATTGGGCGACTGGATCATCTGGTGGAGCTGGGGATTACGCATGTCGAGTTGATGCCGGTGGCCGCTTTTCCAGGAGAGCGCGGCTGGGGATATGACGGTGCGGCGTTGTTTGCTGTGTATGAGGGGTATGGCGGGCCGGATGGATTGAAGCGGCTGGTGAATGCGTGCCATGTTCGCGGGCTCGCCGTGCTGCTCGATGTGGTGTACAACCACTTCGGGCCGGTGGGGAACTACACCGGCAAGTTTGGGCCGTACCTTACGGACAGGCACCATACTCCCTGGGGCGGGGCGATCAATTTTGACGACTGGGGAAGCGATGAGGTGCGGAGGTTCTTCTGCGACAACGCGCTGATGTGGATGCGGGATTATCACATCGATGGTCTGCGGCTGGACGCGGTGCATGAGATCTTCGATCGGTCGGCGGTTCATTTTCTGGAGCAGCTGTCGATCGAGGTGAAGGAGTTGTCGGAGGAACTGGGGCGGCGGCTGGTGCTGATTGCCGAGAGCGATTTGAACGATCCACGGATAGTGAAGGCGTGGGAGGTTGGCGGATATGGGATGGACGCGCAGTGGAGCGATGATTTTCATCACGCGCTGTTTACGGTGCTGATCGACGAGGGAGCCAAGAAGGGCTACTACGCCGACTTTGGGACGATGGCGAAGCTGGCGAAGGCGCTGACGAAGGTGTTTGTTCAGGATGGGACGATGTACTCGGTGTATCGCGGGCGCAGGCACGGCAGGCCGGTGGAGGATCTTTCGCCGCACCAGTTTGTGGGGTTCATCCAGAATCACGATCAGGTGGGGAACAGGGCGATTGGAGACCGGATTGTGGAGGTGGTGGGGATAGACCGTGCGAAGGTTGCTGCGGGACTTGTGCTGACGGCGCCGTTTCTTCCGATGATCTTTGAGGGCGAGGAGTTTGCGGCGTCGACGCCGTTTCAATATTTCGCTGACCATGAAGATCCGGAGATGGCGAAGGCCGTGAAGGAGGGGCGGCGGGGTGAGTTTGCAGCGTTTGGATGGAATCCTGCGGAGATCCCCGATCCGGAGAACGTGGAGACGTTTGAGCGGTCGAAGCTGAAATGGGACGAGGTGCATCAAGGGCGGCACGAGGAGATGTTTGAGTGGTATCGCGGGTTGATTGCGCTGCGCCGGGGCTCTGATTCGCTGAACAATGGAGAGCCGGGGCAGACGAAGGTGACCTTCGATGCGGGGAAAAAATGGCTGGTGATGGTGCGCGGCGCGGTGACGGTGGTGTGCAATCTGGGCGAGGAGCGGATGGAATTTGAGAACCCCGCGCATCTGCCGTTGGTAATGGCCTCGCATAACAAAGTAAGGGCCACCAAGAGCGCGGTGGTGCTTCCACCGGACACACTGGCGATCCTGTCGACCGAGAAGGCTTCGCAGGTTGTGTAGAATTTCTCTTATCTAAACATTCAAGTTAAAGGGAAGTGTCTGCCATGTCACTCGTTCTTCGCCGTTCGCTCTTCTGCGTGCTCGTTTGCGGGGTTTTTCTCGCGGGAAAGGGGGCGGCGCAGTCAGTGCTGCCGTCGCTGGGTGATCCGGCGATCTCTCCTGATGGGCGTGAGATTGCGTTTGTCTCGGGTGGAGACATCTGGACGGTGGCGGTGGCGGGAGGCGAGGCGCATCTGCTGGTGACGCATCCCGCGACGGAATCGCGTCCGCTGTACTCGCCTGATGGAACGAAGTTGGCGTTTGTTTCGACGCGGACGGGAGCCGGGAATATCTATGTGTTGGCGCTGGCGACAGGAGAGCTGACGCGCCTGACTTACTCCGACCGGCCGGATTCGCTGGATGGATGGTCGCGTGACGGCAAGTGGATTTATTTCACCTCTGTGGTGAATGATGTTGCGGGGCAGGGCGATATCTTTCGTGTGAGCTCGAGTGGCGGCACGCCGCTTGAGGTGAGCCATGAGCGGTACTTGGGTGAGTTTGAGAGCGCGCCGTCTCCCGATGGGCAGACGATCGCGCTGATGGCGAAGGGGCTGAGCTTCGCGCAATGGTGGCGCAACGGTCACGCGCACATTGACGAGACCGAGTTGTGGCTGAAGCCGGTGGCGAAGAGCGGAAAGTACCAAATGCTGCTGAAGGCGGACGCGAAGCATGCGTGGCCGATGTGGTCGGCGGATGGCAAGACGCTTTTTTATATGAGCGACGGGTCGGGTGCGGAGAACATCTGGGCTGTGCCGGTGGCGGCTCCTGAGTCGGCCAAAGAACTGACGCACTTCAAGGAAGGGCGCGTGTTGTGGCCGAGTATTGGTGATGGCGGGAAGACGATCGTGTTTGAGCGGAATTTCACGATCTGGAAGGTGGATACCGCCACGGGCAAGTCGGAGCGTGTGCCCATTACGTTGCGCGGGGTGCCGGCGTCTCCGGGTGTAACGCACGTGTCAGAGACCAACTTCACCAAGCTGGCATTGTCTCCGGATGGGAAGAAGATTGCGGTGATCGCGCATGGCGAGGTGTTTGCTGCTTCGGCCAAGGATGGCGGCGAGGGGCAGCGGCTAACCCATACGGCCACGGCAGAGAGCGAGGTTGCGTGGTCGGCGGATTCGATGAAGCTGGTGTATCGCTCTGAGGCTGGGTCGGGCGAGGGAAGTGGTCACAACCTGGTGATGTATGACTTTGCGACCAGCAAGGAGAGCGTGCTGACGCAGGCCGGGAATGACGATGCGAATCCGCAATGGGCGCCTGATGGCAAGAGCATCGCGTACGTGCGGAACGACAAAGAGCTGCATGTGGTAGTGGTGCCGACGAAGGAGGGTGCGGCGGCTGACCGTGTAGTGGCGTCGGGTGAGTTGCCTGAGTCGGCGGTCACATGGTCGCCCGATGGGCTGTGGATCGGGTTCACGATGCAGGACAAGCGGTCGTTTCGCAATGTGCATGTCGTGCTGGCGGCGGGTGGGGAGTCGCATCCGGTGAGCTTTCTGGCGAATGGAGAGACTGCATCGAAGATCGCGTGGTCGCCGGATGGACACTATCTGCTGTTTGATACGGCGCAGCGAAGTGAACAGGTGCAGATCGCTCGCGTTGATTTGCTGCCGCACGTGCCGAAGTATCGCGAGGATGAGTTCCGCGAGCTGTTTCGTCCGTCGAAGACGCCGGGGACGCCGTCTTCGCCGACTACTCCTTCTACGCCGACATCGCCTGGAGAAGAGAAGCCGGCAACTGTGCCGGCACCGCCCGCAGAGGAGAAAGCTGCGACGCCAGCAGCTGGAGCAGGGGCCGACGCCAAGAAGAAGCCGGAGCCGGTGAAGATTGTGTTTGAAGGGATTCGCAATCGCCTGACGCTGCTGCCGCTTGGGTTGAATGCGGAGGCTCCGGTGATCAGCGCGGATGGAAAAGTGCTGCTGTTCGCGGCGCGTTCGGCGAATCAGCTTGGTTTGTATACGTACAGTCTGGATGAGTTGTCGAAGGAGCCGCCGGTGGCGCGGCAACTGACTTCGACACCTGGACGAAAGACCGACTATGCATTCACCCCAGATGCGAAGGATGTTTTCTATCTTGAGAACGGCGCGGTGAAATCGATCACGGTGGAGTCGCGGACGCCAAAGACGATCGCGGTGACTACGCCGATGCAGATCGACTTCGACGTGGAGAAGAAGGTGGTGTTTGAAGAGGTGTGGGAGACGCTGAACCGGCAGTTTTATGATGCCAACTTCAACGGCAAGAACTGGCTGAAGCTGCATGATGAGTGGACGCCGTACATTGCCGGCGTGAAGACTTCGGATGAGCTGCGTCGGGACATCAATCTCTTGATTGGCGAGCTGAACTCATCACACTCTGGTATCAATCGGGGGATGGGGCCAGGGAGCGGGCCGCAGCCGGTGCAGGTGGGGAACCTTGGGTTGCGGTTTGATCGCGAGGCGTATGAGTCAGGGAAGGGCCTGATTGTGCGAGAGGTGATTGCGCTGGGGCCGGCGGCGATTGAAGGCTCGGTCAAGCCGGGGGATCGGCTGGTTAGCGTGAACGGCGAGGCGGTTGGAGCGAAGAATCTCGACGGCATGCTGGAGGATACGGTCGGCAAGCGGGTTGTGCTTGGCATCGAAACGGCGGGCAAGACGCGCGACGCGGTGGTGCGGCCGGTGTCTTCGGTTGCGGCGGTTGGTCTGCTGTACCGGCAGTGGGTGGAGGAGCGGCGCGCGCTGGTGGATCGTGCGAGCGGCGGAAAGCTTGGCTACGTGCACATCGCTGATATGAGCGATGCATCGCTCCAGCAGCTGTATATCGATCTCGACGCGCAGAATCAGGCGAAGCAGGGCGTGGTGGTGGATGTGCGCAATAACAACGGCGGCTACATCAACGGATACGCGCTGGATGTGTTTACGCGGCAGAACTACCTGATGATGACGCCGCGCGGATTGTCGCCGGTGCCTTCGCGACAGAATCTTGGACAGCGGGCGCTGGGTCTGCCGACAGTGCTGGTGACGAATGAATCGTCGCTATCGGATGCGGAGGATTTTACTGAGGGGTATCGCTCGTTGAAGTTGGGCAAGGTGGTAGGAGAGCCGACTGCGGGCTGGATTATCTTCACCGGGGTGCAACCGCTGATCGATGGCTCGGCGGTGCGTGTGCCGGGGTGGAGGATTCAGGATCTTCGCGGGCAGACGATGGAGATGCATCCGCGGCCTGTGGATGTGCAGGTTGCGCGTCCGCTTGGGGAGACGGAGACGGGTTCCGATGCGCAGTTGGAGCGAGCGGTGAAGGAGTTGCTGGCCACACAATAAGAGGAGAGAGTCGTGGGCGGTTATCATAGAAATTGCATTCACCTTCCCTCGTCTTAATCTTCGCTTCAGTTTCGTCTGATTCGATACGAAAGTCTTGTTTTTAGCGGAAACTTTTGCGTAGCTGGCTCGTCTTTCTTAGAGACTGGCGACTTCAGCGAGTCAACCTGAAGCGACCACTGACAACTGCATCAATTTTTGAGAGGTAAGACGATGATGAAGGGATTTTCTGTACTCCGGAGTGCCACGCTGCGAGCGAGCTTGATGCTGCCTGCGGCGAGTTTGTCTGTTTGCGGCATGGGGTTAATGGCCCAAGCACCGGCTGCAGCACCCACGCCTGCTGCGCGTCAGCTCGGCACGGTGACGGCTGTTGCTGGAAACAGCCTTACCCTGAAGACGGATGCAGGCCTGGAGGTCGTCGTCAGCGTGCCCGACGGAGCGCGCATTCTGCAACTGGCGCCGGGCAGTACGGATTTGAAGACAGCACAGACGATCGCGCTGAAGGATATTGCGCCTGGCGACCGCGTACTGGTGAGCGGGAAGGCCGGCGATACTGCCGGGAGCTTTTCTGCAGCGCGCGTGATTTTGATGAAGTCGAGCGACATCGCGCAGAAACATGAGATGGAGCAGACGGACTGGCAGAAGCGTGGGACCGGCGGCATTGTGAGCGCGGTCGATCCGGGTACGGGCACGTTGACTGTCACGGTGGGCGCTAAGAAGGTCGCGGTGACTACATCGCCAAAGACGCAATTCCGGCGCTATGCAGGCGATTCGGTGAAGTTTGAGGATGCGAAGCCGGGGACGCTGGCTCAGATACTGCCAGGGGATCAGATTCGCGTGCTCGGGACGAAGTCCGAGGATGGGTCATCGATACCGGCGGAGGCGGTGGTTAGCGGATCGTTCAAGAATCTGGCGGGGTTGATCGCGACCATCGATGCGGCCAGTGGGAAGCTGACGCTGAAAGATCTGGCGACCAAGAAGACGGTCATGGTGACGATTACGCCGAACTCGAATGTGCGGACGCTGCCGCCTCAGGCTGCGGCGATGTTTGCGGCGCGCGCGAAGGGCAGTGGTGCCGGCGCGGGCGCTGCCGGCGGTGGCTCGCCGCAGGCAGCGGGAGCAGGCCAGGGGGAGGCGTCGGGCGGAGGACGGCCGGGTGGGCCGGGACGATCGGCTGGAGGGGATCTCTCGCAGTTGGTGAGCCGATTGCCCAACAAGACTATCGCCGATCTTAAGGTAGGCGATGCGGTGATGATTGTGGCGTCGCAGCCCGATCCGGGTAGCCCCACCGTAACGGCAGTGACGCTGCTGTCAGGAGTGGAACCGATTCTGGCGGCGACGCCGAGCGGTGGGCCGGCGATGACTCTGTCTCCGTGGAACCTGGGCGGCGAAGGGGCACCCGAAGGCGGTGGCGGCGGGCGCTAATTTCTGTTAAGCGGCAGTAGTTGTTCTACGCACTGCAACGATGGATATTTTTTTGAGGAGTAGTGATGTTATTTCGCGCAAGTTTGAGGATTGCCTTACTTTTTTTTGTCGCTTTGACGCCGAGGATTGTGAGTGCCCAGCAGACTGGCGCCACGGTGCGCGGAGTGGTTGCCGATCCTGAAAATGCCGTGATTCCGGGGGCGACGGTGACGTTCACTCCGGCATCGGGCAAGGCGTTGATCACACAGTCGCAGAGCGATGGAACGTATGTGTTGCGTAACGTTCCGCCGGGGACCTATTCGGTTACGGTGACGATGCCGGGTTTTGCTTCCTACGTGAAGCAGGGGGTAAGGATTACCCCGGGGCAGACTTTGACCCTGGATGTGCCGATGGCGATCCAGCAACAGCAGCAGGAAGTCAATGTGACGGCGCAGGCGGCGCAGGTGAGCGTCGACGCCGATAGCAATGCCAGCTCGACGGTATTGAAGGGTAAGGATCTTGATGCGCTCTCGGACGATCCGGATGAGCTCTCGTCCGAGCTAACTGCGCTAGCGGGGCCGGCGGCGGGACCAAATGGTGGTCAGATTTATGTGGATGGATTTACCGGTGGGCAGCTTCCTCCCAAGTCGTCGATCCGCGAGATACGCATCAATCAGAATCCATTTTCCGCGCAGTACGACCGCCTGGGCTATGGACGAGTCGAGGTCTTCACCAAGCCGGGCACGGACAAGTTTCATGGGCAGTTCAATCTGCAGGGGATTACTTCGGCGCTGAACTCAAGCAATCCGCTGTTGAATGCATTCAACAGTCCGGGACAGCCGGAGCAGACTCAGCCGCCGTATCACACCATTTTTGTGCTGGGAAATATCACAGGACCGTTGGCGAAGAATGCGTCGTTCACGTTATCGGGATCGCACCGCTCGATCCAGGACAACAGCCTAGTGAGCGCGACGATTTTGAATCCGACGAACCTGGGTGACACTACTCTTACGTGTCCGGTCGGACAGATCACCTGCAATTATTCGGTTGCTAATCCTGCGCCACAGTCGAGGACGGAGATCAACCCGCGAATCGATTTTGCACTTGGGGAAAGGAACACGCTGGTGACGCGCTTCCAATACGAGCAGAACGATCAGAACAACGTTGGTGTTGGCGGCCTGGTGTTGCCTGACGCGGGCTACACTTCAAGCACCTCCGAGACCACGATACAGGTTGTCGATACCCAGATCCTGAGCCCGCGGGTTATCAACGAGACCCGGTTTGAGTATCAGCGCACGACTGCGACGGAGACCGCGCTGAACACGACTCCGACGATCCAGGTGCAGGGAAACTTCACCGGCGGCGGCGCTCCCACGGGCAGTTCCTCGGACTACCAGAACCACTTCGAGGCGCAGAACTACACCTCGATCCAGTTTGCGAAGAACTTCATCCGGTTCGGTGGGCGGCTGCGGACTACGAGGGACTCGAATACGACGACCGCGGGAACGAATGGCACGTTTACGTACAACTGCCTGGTGAGTACCGCCTGCCCGACGGGTTCAATCGCGGTGTACCCGACGCAGGCCAGCCAGTTCACTATCAGCCAGATCATCCATCCGGTGAGCGCCACAGTTTTCGATCTTGGTCTGTATGCCGAAGACGATTGGAAGCCGCGTCAAAACATGTCAATCAGCTACGGCATCCGCTACGAGACGCAGAACTATCTTTCGGAACACCATGATTTTGCTCCGCGACTGTCGGTTCGCTACGGGGTCACGCCGAAGACCGTGCTCAACGGCGGGTTTGGAATCTTCTACGACCGCTACCAACTGACTAACGTGGTCACGACGTTCCAGTCGAACGGGATAAACCAGATACAGACGCAGATTGTGAATCCGAGCGCCACCTGCACGCCGCAGAATATTGCTGCCTGCACAGGGGTTGGATCGGCAGGAAACAAGACGGTTCAGGCGTCTCCCAATCTACGATCGCCGTACACGCTCCATTATGCCGTTGGGGTGGATCAGCAGCTTTTTCGTGGGGCTACTTTGTCATTAAATTATGTGATTGCTCGGGGTGTGCATCAGTTTTATACCGCGAACCTGAATTCGCCGATTGGTTTTGACAGCAATGGTCAGCCTATTTATCCCAACCCGCCTGGGCCGGGACAGCACCCCTTGATTAGGGACACGTATGAGTCCGGCGGTGTGTTTCGTCAGCAACAATTGATCATCAACGCGAATATTCGCCCAAGCCGGATCTGGTCGGTTTCGGGCTACGGCGTGTTCAATACCGCAAAGGCCGATACAGGTACGATCAATACATTTCCATCGATCAATCCGTACAACATTGGGCAGGACTACGGGCGGGCGGTGTTCGATGTCCGGTATAGGTTCTTTCTGTTTGGAAATCTATCCCTGCCGCATGCGATTAGCGTGAGCCCTCTAATGATCTTTTCAGCAGGGACGCCGTACAACATCACGACGGGCAGCGACCTGAACAAGGACGGTCAGTACAACGACCGGCCAACGTTCGGCCAGCCAAACGGCATCCCACCGGGTACGCCTGGGACGAACACGATTGCGGGTTGCGGCAGCTTTGTTTCGCCGCCTCCCAACACGTCCTACACGCCGATCCCGATCAACTACTGCACGGGACCGAACCAGTTCACGACGAATCTGCGCATCACGAAGACATTTGGTTTCGGAGAGTCGACTAGAGCAGCGGCTCAGGGACAGGGGCAAGGTGGTCAGGGCGGCCCTGGTGGACCAGGCGGGCCGGGTGGCGGAATTGGCGGTCGCGGTGGTCCTGGTGGCGGGCGCGGTGGCCCTGGGGGCGGGCCAGGAGGTGGTTTTGGCGGCGGCGGGAGCACGGGCAAACGCTACAATCTTGCCTTCGGCGTTCAGATACTCAACCTCTTCAATAATCTTGACCTGTCCACGCCGAATGGGACTTTGACCTCGCAACAGTTCGGCAGATCGACGCAGCTTGCAGGGCGACCGTTTACTACAAATTCCGCCTTGCGCCAGTTTTCGCTGCAGACTTCGTTTACCTTCTAATCGCAACGTTTGCTGGAACGGGCGCAACCAATCTGTTTAATTGCGCCCATTCTGTTTTGGTGAAGTCTGGTGGGCCGGGATCAAGTTGCTGGTTTGAAGTTCTTCTTCAGCGTCTGCCAGCAGGTGTAGTACTCGTTCTGGCGCGCGGCAGTATCCATGGCGAACTTTGTGGGACGGCAGACGAACCGGGTTTCGAACATGAAGGCGAGGGTGCCTTCGAGTTTCACCGGCTTCAGTTCTGCGGTGCTGGCGCGGGCGAAGGTCTCGGCGTCGGGACCATGGCCGCTCATGCAGTTGTGGAGGCTGGCTCCTCCAGGGGTGAAGCCTTCGGCCTTGGCGTCGTATTCGCCCTGGATGAGGCCCATAAATTCGTTCATGAAGTTGCGGTGAAACCATGGCGGGCGGAAGGTGTGTTCGGCGACGATCCAGCGCGGCGGGAAGATGGCGAAGTCGACGTTGGCTGTGCCGGGAATTTCGCTGGGCGAGGTGAGGACGGTGTAGATGGATGGGTCGGGGTGGTCGAAGCTGACGGTGTTGATGCAGTTGAAGCGGGCGAGGTCGTACTTGCAAGGCGCGTAGTTGCCGTGCCAGGCGACGACGTCGAGCGGAGAGTGGTCGAAGTCGGTGGCCCAGAGATTGCCCTGGAATTTCGCGACGACTTGGAAGGTGCCATTGTCGCGATCGTCGTAAGCCGCGTGCGGCGTCAGGAAGTCGCGGCTGTTGGCGAGACCGTTCGCCCCGATGGCGCCCAGTTCGGGGAGACGGAAGCTGGCGCCATAGTTTTCGAGGAGGTAGCCGCGGGCCTGCGGCTCTTTTCCCGGAGAGGATGGGAGTTCGACACGGAACTTGATGCCGCGAGGGATGAGGGCAATCTCGCCGGGGGAGAGGTCGAGGATGCCAAGTTCAGTGTGGAGCATCAGGCGGCCTAGTTGAGGGACGAAGAGCAGTTCGCCGTCGGCAGAGTAGAAGAAGCGGTCGGTCATGCTTTTGTTGG
>JAOAPF010000270.1 GCA_025462755.1 Edaphobacter sp. | reverse complement strand
GTCCGACTTGATAGTTTCCGGGCGGCAAATTGTCGACTCGATAGTCGCCACTAGTGCCAGTCGTAATTTTCGTGGTGAATCCGGTGTCCTGATTCGTTACAGTGACGACCGCATTCGGAACGACCGCTTCGCTGCCGTCCTTAACCGTCCCGAGTATATGTCCGCTTACGCCTTGGCAAAAGGCCACAGGTGCGACCATTAGCAAGCAAATTGAGATCAGCAGTTTGCTTGAAGAAGTTCTTGGCCACATATATTTGGTGGTCCATTTATAGTTAGAAAGTTCAGATTGCATATAGCCTCCTTCGGCTTTCTTCTTTCCTTTGAAGTCAACTCTGCACACGTAGCCCAACATTCCGAGCCTGACCTTTCAGGGCCCCTGGAGAGAGCGGAGCACCTTGCGTAGCGGCCCCATGATTTGTGGACTCCGAGACGAGAGTTGCATCCTGGGAGAGACCGGTCCTTACCAACGCTGGAAACGGTAGCGAGACAAGGCAACGGCTGTCTAGTTACGGAGGGGATACGGAGATCTGAAACGTCGCCGTTGCACGGGGTTTTCGAGGATGTTTCATCAACGTTACACAGCGTGTTACGCAAGGTTCTGATGCAACTGAGAGCTGTTCAGTGTCGGGACGCCGTCGCACGGCTTACATAACCCCTCGGGAAAGGGTCCTCTTGGGAGGCCAGAAGACGTGCAAGGGAGTTTGAGCACCACTTTCCGCCGCCACCTTGGCAGAGAGGCGAACGAGCCAGTCCTGGACGGAGCTGGGTTAGGAACTTCCCGCTAAGGAGTTGATGTTTTAGGAGTGGTACTGCCAGCCCCGCTCGAGTTCTGGGAGTGGAACTTGTGCACCGCCATTAGATCGGCTTCCAATACCTGGTAGCCTTTCCCAAGACGAACCCGCACCAGGGCTTGAAATACAGGTGTACCACCCTTTGCGCCCGATTCGCCGAAGACAGCTAAAGCCCTGGAGAGTTCCTCAACTCCCGGCCTTGAAGTTGCGAACATGGTTGCGCCTTCAGTTCCTTTCGTGTCCAGGCCACCCAGTACCGCGATGTATCGGCCCGGAACAACGCCAGGCTGTATGGAGATGAGACTGTAATCCGTCTTCAAGACTTGGCTAGTCGGGTCGCGCTCCGTCCGGTAGGTCGAATTCTCATCTCCTCGGGGATGAGCATTCAAGATTTGAGCTCTCCATTGTTCCCGTCGAGAATCGGGGTTCTCGAATGTGAAATCTCCCCTAGAAAGGAGTTGAGCGACGGCAATATTCTGGAATGGTGATCCGAGCAAAATTACGTTATGTTGATCGAGATCATCCGGAGTGATGTCGCGGCTGGGTTTGATGGTGGCCTTCACACCCATCTGTCCAAAAAGGCCTGTCAACATTGCGACCCCTTGGAGTTCGCCAGTACCGGTGTATCCATTCTCATAGTAGAGTTGCCCTGCTTGGGCAACAAGCGAAGGATTTGAGGCGAACTGTCGCGCCAAGTGAGGATCGACGCGAGCCCCTCGGCTATCGCTCGCCCCCTGGCGGAACCGGAATAGATCGTTGGAATCATCCAGAAGGAAAACGGCATCCGGATACGCGATGACGGGAGCCGGATCATTGCCGAAGAATCTGGCCCAAAAGACTTTCACCGGATCCGCCGACTTGCCGAAAGCCAATTCGGGATTAGAGAAAGCGGTCTCTCCTCCTGCGCCATTTCGCATCTGCTTGTTTCCAGCCCAGAAGCCTGTGGCAAAGACGACAATTGCAGCTGCGGCGATCGCTGCACGGCTGGAGAAAAGCCAACTGAAACCGCGGCTTTCTTTAGGCGTCTGCTGACCTTCACTCTCAACACTCTGTCCAGGCAGCGGAGTCACGACGGAGAAAGTTGTGTCCAGTGGGGATGGAGTACCCTGGTTGAGATCTGCAACGGGTACTGTGGCGCCTTCAAAACTCGGGAGATAGTGTCCCTTGGGAATTTCAATCAATATAGGGTCGTGGCTACCCTCAGCATCGTAATACTCTTTCAGCTTCTGCCTTAGTCTATGGATTTGAACTCGGACAATAGGATCAGTCTTTGGATCGAAATTCTGCTTTCGGCCAAAAGCCTCTACCCCGATTGTGTATTCTTTGAGGCCCTCTTTAGCTCCCGCAATGGCCTTATCGGCAAGGAATTGAAACAGCTGCTGCAACGTCAAGGCATTTCGAAAGGTCGTGGAATGAATAATCCGGTGGACCTGCTGTTGACATTGCTCGGCAGGAGGCATGTCACACTGCGTGGCTGCTGAAGCATCCGCGTATGCCAATCCAGCTACCCCCAAATTTCAAAACGTGAGCACGAGTCTAGCAGCTTGCGGATGCAGCACACAAGCATTCCGGATCCCCCAATTCCATCCGAGACCTTCACTGTACTGGCCGAATAACATCTCTCATTACAAGAGCTTACACGGAACACCTTGTAGGTCCGTGGTGTTCACGCGTCTGACCAAGCAGGGTCAGACGTTGCCCTCCTGCCAGAATCCTAGGCAAGCGCCAAGTTTTCGTCGCCGCGGCAGAGTGGATAAGCAGTCGGAGTCGAACTGCTTCGCGATCCATCTATCAACAAGTCAACAGCCTTTACGGAGGCTGAAAAGCAGGCCCTTGAAATCGTTGGACTGGTACCGGAAGTGACTGAGACCGAAGATCTGGAGTTAAACCGGGTGATGATGCAACTCGGCCACAAGAACAAGATCCAGACCGCGGCGCGCGTGGCAAAGCTGGTCTTCGACTCGGGGCTCGCCCGTGTCAATCGTCCCGCAGACGTGGTCGCGTTCATTCGTGAGCATGTCTACAAGCCGAAATATCACTCCGGAGTAACTCCGACAACGAAAGCGGCCTAAACGCAACCGGGGACACCTCTTCGAGGCAGGATGGGGACATCGCCGCTCAAATGGATCGCGAGGTCCACACTCCTGCGCCGCTTGTTGGTTCACTATTGATCATTTGGGATCCGGTACCCGGCGTAGACCATGGAGTGACGGAGCGGCGTATGCTTCTGGATGACTACTTACCCGAGTTCGACCGGCCGCCAAAGTTGCGAGACCTCGAGGACGTTGGCCCTGTCGACAGAGGTGACCTTCTGGCGGCGTTTGGCGGCTCGAAGGCAATTTTCAATCTGGCGGGTGGCCCACACCTGTACCCTCCACAAAATCGGGTGCCCCATATCTCGATTCTGAGATGCGGGCATTCGCGAAAGCGATCCGCTCCCACCATCTCTATCGCAGAGACAAAGCGTTACTCCCCATCCGTCAGCAAGGCATCCGCAGCTCCTGTTACTGGGCAACGGTAAATAGCTCCGCGGACCGTGCCTGCGTCTTCACAATCGCCGACTTCAGGATTAATTTCGCCCGAGTTGGGACACAGACGCACATGGACTGAAGCGTGCTCCCGCCGTGCCGGGACTGGGAACCGATGGCTACGATGACAAACAGGCCGACTGTGAACAGAGCAAAGCGGCTCATGGGATGACCCCCTGATGGATGATACGCAGGCTGTGCCATGGGAGTTCCTTAAACCTTCCGTAAAAGAAAAAAAGCATTCAATGCGTCAAATTTCCATAACTCCCGTCGTTCGAAGCGGACAGGCAATGCCGATTCCGGCATCCTGCGTGACCATCTTCGCTGGAATCGTTCCTTGTTGCCCAGCGTGAGAACATACGTTAGCGCCGTGAGCTGGCCAACGTCGTAGACCTGGATCAACGCCTGGTCTTTGGGTACTCGGTCTCCGTAAGCTGCTTGATGAGTCGGTCGTATTTGCTTGATCTTCTTCGTCATCTCCGCAATCTGCTCCAGCACCGGACCAAGCGCTTGAGTCAGGCCTGGCGGGAGCGCCGCCATCCACCGCTTGGCGAAGCACACGGTTGAAGCGATAGCCGCAGGGCTTCGTCAGTCCGCGCACCGCGTTCGCCGCCGTGCGTAGACGCCACCACCCAGATTGCGGGCGCGGATTAGAGTAAGAGCTTCCTGTTGAGCGACAGTGCGATCGGAGATTGGCCGCAGGATCTTGGGCTCAAGCCGGGCGTAGCGGGCGAGCTTCGCCGCGTCCACCTGATCACTCTTCCGATCGCTGTGCGAGATCGCTCGCAGCTCCCGCACGTTCGCACAGAAGAGAAGTTTGGACCACCGTTCACAGTATCCAAGTGATTGAAATCAAAGACGCATCAAGATGCGCGTTGAGCAGGTCTATCGGCAAAGTCTCCAAATGGCCCGCTTTGTCGCGAATCGTTGCCATATCCCAGTACTGGCCGATTGAGCTTAAGAGCATCGATCACGGCCAGTACGTCGTCGCCCAGTCGGTCTGCCGTGTAGTTGGCACCAGCCGGAACCGGTTTGCTGGAAATACCGAAGCCTCTCCTATAGTGGGTCCGCAAACGTTTTGTGCCGGTCAGATTGCTGAAACGGTATACGGTTTATCAGCCGCCGGGCATCTTACCGAACCTGTCGTGCCCGCGAGTGTTTCCCCGTTCGGTATATTCCACCATGCAGCGAAGATGCGGCGTGACCCAGACAGTGGGTCACGCCTTCAGCCATCTGTTCATAATCGAGCGCACCTCTTCGGCGCCGGCTCAGGAAGATTACGGATTGGGCACTCCGGCACACGCAGCGACTCCATAACGCTCCATAGCCGACGCTTCTTCGCGTCCTCGAAGCCGAAAACGAACCTTCTCCTTATATAGAAGGTCAGCACCCTCGTACTGCCCGACGATCAGCGCGTCGAAGAACAGGTCATCGCGCTTCAGGTAGCCGCCGATGACGAACTCGCCGATCTCGTACAGTCGGTATTTGATCCATGAGCCCGGCTCTTTGCCCTCCAGATACATCGATTCCTTTCTCTTGACGACGATACCTTCCAGACTGTGCTCTTCGAGACCTGGCACCAACCGCGCCATCTGGACACTCATCCGGCAACAGCTCAGGCAGCCGAACGTATTCCGGGAATTGAGCCGCGATTGCGTCGAGCGCGGCCCGGCGTTTCCGCAACGGAGCTCGCTTTAGATCCCGACCTTGGCGTAATGGCGTACGAAGTCGGTGTGTTCAGAGGCAGATATGCTCGGACGCCTTTGGAGCCGGATACCTTAGGGAAGGTCTGCAACCTTCGGCGTCGAACCACTCTCTGACGAGCACGGCGCTTCGCAGCAGTCGAGGACGTCGGTTCCCTCCCCCGGATCGAGATCGAAGGCGACCAGAGTGGGACCACTGACGTACGGATAGTTGTGAAGAAAGGAATGCATTTCAACACAGCCGATCGAAGCCGCCCAGCGCAATGTCTTCAGATCGCCGAGGCTGATGTAATTAATGACTCCGTTGGGAACGTAGCGTGCAGCAATGTCCAGATCTTCGATCTTTGGGATCTCGGATGGAAGAATCGAAAATTGATTTGCCGCGCCGTCTCAAATTCCTTCTGGATCGTGAGCAACTGCTGTGCGAGCTGTTCGCGGATCCCGCGAAGCACAACGTGAGTCTCCACCCGCGTCTTTACCACCGCGGGGGAAAACGGTTTGTGAATGTAGTCCCCAGCATCGACATCGAATCCCCTTGTCTCCTCCTCGACATGTGTCTGTCCGGTAAGAAATATGACTGGGATGTCCCGCGTCACCTTGTCCAGTTTCAACTGCATACACACTTCGTACCCATCCATCTCTGGCATCATGACGTCCATCAGGATCAGGTCAGGCGGAGGTGCAACTTTCGCCAGTTCCAATGCTTTCGCACCGCTGGTTGCAATGCGGATTTTTATAGATGTCCTTCAGGATCGAATTCACGATTTGAATGTTTGCGGGAGCATCATCCACCAGCAGCACAATCTTCTTTTGATCAGCCTGGATCATGAGTCATCCCCATTTCGTGTGCAAACGTTTGGCGATCTCATCCAGTTTCATTAGCGCTGCGTCAAAATCGAAGTCGCTGATCGATGCGCCCAGACCGTCCAAGTGCTGCTTCTCGACAGCGCCTGCCACAGCGTCCTGCAGATTGCGAAACGACTCTTCGACATCGCCGTCACTTGCTTCGAGCAAGACCCTGAGCCGGGCAATCACGCCGGCCACTGCTTCTTCATCGAAAGGCGAAAGCCGCAGTTCCTCCGGCCGAGCGGTTACTGAGTCGCGCAGGGCTTTTTCGATTGCATGAACTTGAGCGCCCATCAAGCTCGCGAACTCAACAAGCACGGCCGAGACCTTTCCTTCACCGTCACGGAGTGCCTTCTCAAGCTTTTGAGCAACGGCTTGCACCTCCGTGATTCCAATATTGCCGGCAACGCCCTTCACGGTATGGGCAATGCGTTCAGCCAGTTTAAGGTCGCCACTTTCGAGCGCTGTTGCAATCTGAGCGGCTGCATCGCCTTGTTTCGCGGCAAACTGCCCGAGCAGGTCACGGTAGAGTCGCCGGTTCCCGGCGACGCGCTTCAGGCCATCCGCAAGATTGATCCCTGCGATTTCTGGCAGGACCACTTCGTTGGGTGCTTTTATGACGATGACTGATGCTTGGGACTCGACCGCTGGCTTAGGCCGGCGCTTGGCCCATCGCATCAAGGTCGAAAATAGGTTATCCGGGTCAATCGGCTTCGACACATGATCGTTCATGCCTGCGTCGAGGCAGCGCTGGCGCTCTTCCACGAGGGCGTGCGCCGTCATCGCGATAATCGGAATCTTCTGCAACCGCGAGTCACTCCGCAGTAGCTTGGTTGCTGTGAACCCATCCACCTCGGGCATCTGCAAGTCCATGAACACCACATCGAACTCCGGAGCCTGGTCTCCATCGGTCAGGATTTTCACGGCTTCACCACCATGGTTGGCTACGGTTACGATTGCTCCCGCGCTCTCCAGTAGTTCTGTCGCAACCTGCTGATTCATCTCGTTGTCTTCGACCAGCAGGATACGGATTCCTGTGGCATCATGCACGGTACCCTCGTCCTTCCTTTCACGGGAATGAGAGCCCTCGAGTCCCGCAAAGCCGAACAGTTCCACCAGAGTGTCGTAGAGCAGTGATTGATTGACAGGCTTCAGCAAATAGCTATCGATGCCAATCTCCTCTGCCTGCGTCCTGACATCTTCCCGCCCGAATTCGGAAACCATTACGATTTTGGGAATATGCTGCAGACGATCATGGCGTTTGATGATGCGGCTGGCCTGCAGTCCGTCCATTCCTGGCATGTGCAAATTCATCATCACCAGATGATAGGGATCCGGCGAGTCTGCGGCGGCTATTTCGCGCACTGCGTCTTCCCCTGACGAAACCGAGTCGGCCCGAAGCGCAAATACCCGGAGCGTCTCCGTGAGGACCTCGCGCGCCGGCGCGTTGTCGTCCACAACCAGGACGCGTATACCCGCCAGATCAGGAATGAAGCGTTTGCGTTTGTCCTCTGTTCCAATCCCGAACCAGGCTGTGAAATGGAAGGTGCTGCCTGCTCCAGGTTCACTCTCAGCCCAGATGGTGCCCTCCATCATCTCAACCAGGCGCTTGGAGATCGAAAGTCCAAGCCCGGTGCCGCCATACTTTCGTGTCGTCGAAGTGTCTGCCTGCGAGAACGCCTGGAACAACTTGGCGCTCTGCTCGGGTGTCATGCCGATACCACTGTCGCGAACGGAGAACCTCACCTTCACCCGGTCTGTTAACTGCTCCTCCGGTGCAAGCGTTACCAACACCTCGCCGCGTTCCGTGAACTTGACCGCGTTGTTTACCAGGTTTATCAGGATTTGACCGAGGCGCAGGGGGTCGCCGACAAGATTCGGCGGCAGATTCTTTGGCGGGGCGATCAAAAATTCCAGATTCTTCTCGTGGGCCTTCTGGCTGACCACGGAGCAGAGGTCCTCAAGTACGTAATCGAGACGAAACTCTGTATTTTCCATGTCCAGCTTGCCAGCCTCGATCTTCGAGAAGTCGAGGATGTCGTTGATGATGCCGAGGAGGGCCTGCGCAGCCACCTTCGCTTTGATCAGATAGTCGCGTTGCTTCGCTGTCAACTCGGTCCTTAGGGCCAGATGGGTCATTCCGAGGACAGCATTCATGGGGGTGCGGATCTCGTGGCTCATGTTAGCGAGGAAGTCGGACTTGGCCTTAGTGGCTGCCACGGCTTCTTCTTTCGCAGCGAGCAGGTCTGCTTCGGCCTGCTTGCGATCGGTGATGTCTTGAGTCATGTTGAGGAGATACTGTGGGTTTCCAGCAGTGTTTCTGATGACAGAAAAGCTGCCGTCTCCGATGACGATGCGGCCATCGCGGCGAATGAAGCGTTGCTCATATTCATCGTTGTCGTGCTTGCCATCGAGGAGCTCGGAATATCGCTTTGCACTCCAGGCGCGATCGTCCGGGTGGACGATCGCGTCCCATTTCTCCACGCAGTTCAAGTCCTCGTGAGTGCGATCGAGCATCTCGTGCAAGGTGCGATTCGTGAAATATTGCGACTCGGCGACGTTGTAAAGACTGATGCCGACCGGAGCGTTCTCGAAGATCGAACGAAAGAGCCGCTCGCTGTCCTGCAGGGCGTCCTGGGCACGCTTGCGTTCCGTGATGTCTTCGGTTAAGGCGACGAGGTACTGTGGCATGCCCACAGCGTCCCGAAGCAACTGATATTTCCCGTTGCCAATAACGATGCGGCCGTCGCGGCGGATGTAGCGATTCTCGTACTCGTCGGCGTCTCGCTTTCCCTCAATGATTGCTGCATATCGTTTCGCGTTTATGATGCGCTCATCGGGATGAACGATCCCGTCCCATTGCTCCAGCCCCCTCAGCTCCGCTTCGGAATAGCCCAACATCTCCTGCATCGCGCGGTTGGTTAAATGTGCCTGAGTATCTATTCCAAATATGCTGATCCCGAGCTGGGCATTCTCGAAAATGGAACGGAAGAGCTGCTCGCTCGCCCGCATCTTTTCCTCGGCCCGCTTGCGCTCTGTGATATCAACAATCGTGACGACGGCCCCAGTAATTGTTCCGCCCTCAAGAATTGGAAACGAGGAATATTCAACCGGAACCGGGGTGCCATCCCGTCGCCAGATCACTTCCACGTCTATGCAGCAGCCCTCCCCCTTCTTGAACGCGCGGTAGATGGGGCATTCCTCTATCGGGTAAACGGAGCCGTCCGGCTTGTGGTGATGTATAAGATTGTGCACATTCCGGCCCATGACCTCCTCCGGACGGTAGCCGATCAATTCACAGGTAGCCCGGTTGACGAACGTGCAGTTTCCTTGCAGATCGATACCGTAAATGCCTTGACCGGTGGATTCCAGCAACATCTCCATTTGTTTCGCGATGCGGTTTCGCTCCTCTTGCGCCCGCTTGCTCTCGGTAATGTCTTCCGTTAACGAGGCAACGTACTGCGGCTTTCCCGCGGCATCTCTGAGCAGCGAGAACCGCCCGTTCGCAACCACGATGCTGCCGTCTTTGCGAACGAAGCGTTGTTCCCATTCGTCCTTGTCATGCTTCCCCTGGACGAGTTCGGCATATCGTTTCCCCCCGAAAGCACGTTCATCCGGGTGAATGATCTGATCCCATTTTTCAAAGTGGCTCAGCTCTTCCCCGGTGTAACCCAACATCTCGTGCAATGCGCGGTTAGAAAAAACCTTGCTGCCATCGATATGGAAGAAGCTGATCCCGATCTGGGCATTCTCGAAGATCGAGCGGAAGAACTGCTCGCTCGCCTGCGCACTGTTCTTGACATTTTGCTGCACGGTCTCCCTCCGGAGCTATGCTAGACCTAGTCGCAGACTTAAGGCCTGGTCCTTGCGTCAGAGCCTCTTGGCAAAATCTCTCCAGACCAAGAAGGTTGTAGGTGAACAGGCATTTCTGTGCAACTAGCTGACCATTGCCCGCTGAAGGCAGTTGGTGCCGTAGAGTCCAACCTTAGTGCTATACGTCCAACCATTCACATATTTGCCGTCGCCATTGACGATGTACTCCTTCAGCCATGCGGCGATTTTTTCCTGGGACCCAGATCGCCAGCCTCAACCTCCCCAAACCCGCGACCCACCGCAACGCCAGACCCGAACCCGCCGAGGTCGTCGAAGAGATCACCGCCCACCCCGAACTAGGCATCCTCGCCCCACGTGCCGAAGTAGGCAAAGCCACCCAACGCAAAAGCGCCGTCGCCCTCCTCATAGAACGCATACTGCAAACCGAGCAAGAGACCGCCACTCCCGAACGGAAGCGCGAACCGGCCACTATCCTCAACATTCATGCGGTCGATGGTGCCGGTGACCTTGGCTTTTTTGCCGGCTTCAAATTTTTTGGTTGGCGTTGCTGCACGAGCTATGCCGGCCAGCAGAAGGATGAGGGCGGGAAGATAGATTAGCCGCATTGTCTTGAGGTTGATGAGTCTCATTGAATTCTCTCCGTATAAAGCTAGGGTTCGTTTTGGCGATGCGCCATTGAGCCGGACGATCCGGCGGGCTAGCGGTCTACGAAGGCGCGCCGCCCACGTGCCGATCGGAAAACACTGTCGCCCTGAAGTTAGCTGTGGGCGGGTGCGCTGACAACTAGCGTTAATTGCAGTCCAGCGCGAAAGTTTCGCTAGGGGGCTGATGCCATCACGCCGGACTCCGCGCACCCATACTATGGTTATTACTTCCGACGGCTGGACAATCAAGTTCCTGATGCGAAAGGCGGCGCCAAGCCCTTATACAGTCAATGGAAAAGTGACCGGTGGATTCGTCGATATTGCGCACCCGGCGAAGTACGGCGATACGGGTATTAAGAGGTTCATCATCAACCAGGACCAGGTGGTCTCTTCGAGAAAGATCTTGGAAAAGAAACCACCGCCGTGGCAAGGGAAAGGGCGCCAGTCTCGCACCCGCCGCTCACGTGGTATAGCTGCAAATTTGCGGGTTTCCGAAAATAAGTGTGAAGACGAGCCTGCGATCCGGTTAACGTACGCCGCTATATATAGAGAGAGGAAGGCTGTTTCAGCTCCAGGAAAACGTTGCGGACAACTCATGCCATTGCCTGGAAAGGCGGCGCTAAGAGGCCGCAACAATAGCTGGGGGCTGCCAGGTGCCTTCGCCGGGCCGCAGGATCGAAGGTGGATTTTCCTTCGGCCAATAGGAGCACATCACCAGGTAAATCGTGTCATTGGGTGCGGGCAACCAGTTGGATTCCTTTGCTTTGCCGGGCGAGTCTTTCTGGATGTAAAGCGTCAGCGAGCCACCGGGATTTTCTTTCATTTGCGACAACATTGATCTTATTGAACGGCGCCTTGAACTGGCCCGAGTTACAGTCCAGTGCGTATTCGTATAGGACCGCGTAGTTTATGACGATCGGCAGACCATAGATGAAGCCTTCCTCGGCAATCGCGTTGGTCTCTTCGATGCCTTGGGCAGCAACGCCATTGGCGTTCTTCTTTTCACAACCCGTAACCAATGTTGCTGGCGCGGACGCAGAGCAACGTTGATGCAATAGCGTTCGGGCTCTTGATCTTCATGAGAACCTTTCTCCATCGAGTTCCCAAATATTGGCAGAGTCGAGCGTCAGTCTAGCAACAATTCGTATGGGTACTAGCAGATATGCCAGCAGCGCGAAGCTGGATTAGCTCCTACGCTTTATGAGAGGCCGTTCAACCCAGAAATAAGACTGATTTGGTTATGGGATGGAAGTGAGCCAACCAAATGCTTGGACTCAATCCCTGGGGCTCGATACCAGTGCTCTACGCTCTTTGGCGAATTCAAAAATCCTATGTCTCTTCGAATTTTACGGCTGTCTCTTGTATTTTTCATATTGATCTGCGAGGCCGCGAGCGCACAGGAAAGCAGAGTTCTTGCCAGAACTCGACCTCTTTCTAAAGCTCGATTCGAGAGCGCGACTCAGGGTCCAGGCGTCGAATACACGAGAGGGCGGTAATCCCACACAATTTGCGATAGGTCCTGACCTGGAACTCTATCTAAGGCCCCTCATCAGACTTCAAGAAGTTACGGCCTTCGACCTGGATGACTCGAAGTCAGGGCCTTTGGTGGTTACTGCCAGATAAGACATCAGAACAGCCACCACGCCAAAAGCCACTTTCCCTTTAAGAGCGCCGCTTGTGGAGCAATTCGTTGAATATTTGGTGCCCGGAGGGCGACTTGAACCCCCACGACCTGATAAGGGTCTGCGGATTTTAAGTCTCTGAAGAACACCGTAAGTATGATAAATAAGCGAAACTGAGCGTAGCTTGTGGACTGGCTAAACGCATTCCCATCTGTAATTTAGCGTAGCTTGCCGCAATTAGGGCGAACTGACGTCTGTACCCGAACCTGTACCCGAAGTCGATGCACTGTACCGCCGTCCAGTACTGCAATTGCAGTATGAATCTACTGGAATATAGCGCGGATTCCCTTGCCTCTTTCCTTCATGTACGCGTCAGTTCATGTACGCGGCCGCTGGCCACGCCCGGCCGATAGTTGTGACCCTCATACCTGTCCGACTAGCCGGATAGCCTCACTTTTGCCTTTAGCCAAAGACTCCGCTTCTCTGTCGCTCCATGTATTTTCAATAACGATGCTGTGAGTCTTCTCTACGCCGATGAAATGAAGCCAAAAGTCGATGTAACCTTTTTGGTGGTCGAACAACGAGGCCGGTGTGAATGTTCCGCATAGGTCTGCCCTCTGCTATAGATGACGACCGCATTGCGGGTCTTGAGTAAAGGTCCAAATTTGCCCTCACTAAAGGTGAAGAGAAAGTTGCGCTGGCAGACTAGATCAATCAGCTGTTTCAGTTTGTAGGGATACGCGAAGTTCCACATAGGCACTCCAAGCACAATCAAATCGGCAGCCTGGAAGCGAGCTGCAAGACTCTGAATGCTCTTCCAAATCGCTGACTCCGCGTCACTCATTGCTTCCTTAGAGACCCCCTTGTACTTCGCTCCGATTGCCTCGCTATCGAACTCCGGCAAACCTTCCTCCCAGACGTTCAAGTTGTTTACGGTCACATCTGGGTGCGCAGTACGGTAGGCTTCCACAAAGGCGTCTGTCGCTGCGGTTGAAATCGACTTCGATCCTCTTGGTGAGGCCTGAATGTTCAGCAGAATCATGAGTACTCCTTTATACATGCCAGATTCCCGGTGAAGGAACCCGCGCTCCATCGAGTTGAGTCTGCGCCTGGGCCACATCCGATTTAGGTGAGGCTCCGCCGACGAAACGATTCTGCGTTAGTTGCAGCGCGTTGGTATAAGCCTTCACGGTGCTCGTCGAGAAGTTGCTTCTGTGCGTCGGCGCTTCGCAGTTCGAAGTAATCGACGGCCAACTCCGAATGCAGGCTCAGATTGGCAGTCTGAAGGTCGGCGGCACTGGCCTGGGTTTCCTCGCGAGATGCGCTCACAGTACGGCGCACCCTCCCCCATAAGTCGACTTCATAAGAGAGGTCGAAGGGCAAGGTGAAGGCACCCGTACCATTGTTAACCTCTGACGCCGGGAAGTAAGGTTGATTCGCGGACTCTCGTTTGTTGA